>JAYGDV010000529.1:0-1793 GCA_046582735.1 Planctomycetota bacterium | reverse complement strand
CGACCTGGTCATCTCGCTGGAGGCCGGTGGCTACAAGCTCCCCGGGCATCTCAAGCACAAGCACCACAAAACAAAGTAAGACCGCGGGAAGCAGGTCATTTTTTCTGCAGGGGGACCTGCTTCAGCTTCATCAGGTAGGAGGCCAGGTCCAGGACCTCTGGATCGGAAAGGTTAGCCAGGAGCCCCTCGGGCATCATCGAAACCGGGGCGATCTCGCGAGAAGCGATCTGCGACTTTGCCAACGCGACCGGCTTTGCCTGGTTGGCCACTCTCAGCTCGAGCACCCGCTCGCTCTCAACGGCCGGGATTCCCGAATAGAGCCGTCCATCTCTCATCAAGACCATCTGCATCCGGTAGGCATCCTGAATAATGGCGCTTGGCGTCAGGATATTACCGAGCAGGTAGTCAATGTTGGTGCGATTGGCGCCGGTGATATCAGGGCCAATCCTGCCTCCCTTACCATAGAGCATGTGGCAGGAGCTGCAGGCGCGCTCAAACACCGCCCGTCCACGGCCAGGGTTCGCCTTCGAGAGCGCTCCAGCACTCAAGAGCGCCTTGTATTTCTTGAACGCTGCGGCCTGCTCCGCCGGCAGGGCATCGACAGGCCCCCAGACCTCCACGAAACCGCTGCCCACGACGCGCCGCAAGAGGCGCGCCACATAGGCAGGAACATCACGCCGCGGCACAGACCCGCTCTTGATGGCAGCAGTCAGTTGACCACCGTAACCGGGCCGGGCGGCGAGAGCATGGATCGCCTCGAGCTTGTCGCCAACGCTCAGCTTCGAATAGCGCTGCAGGAGCGCCTTACCCAGCCCTGCGTCATCGAAGGCCGCCATGGAGCGAATCGCCTCGCTGCGAAGCGGCTTTTCATCGAGCAGTGCCAGCAGGCGGGGCCGCAGTTCGGCGCGCTTACGCCCGGCAAGTCCGCGAAGAGCCTGGATGCGGTCAGAAACCGAAGCGCCGGAATTATTCAGGGTGCTGAGCATCTTCTTAACGACCCGGTCACCGCCAAAGCGCTGCTCGAGCTGCCTGGCAATCGAGGCTGTCTCCCCCCCGGCGGCCTCCAGCTCGATAAATACCGAGGTCCAGCCCTCGGGAGCCGGAGCCTCGTTGCGCCCGTCAAGCCCATCCCTCATACCGAGCAGGAGCTCCTTGCGGCTGTCGGTGGCCTTGCCAATGGCGCCGACAAGCTCCTCAAAGCTCCTCGCCGCTGTCAATCTCCGGGCGATATACCGGGTCAGCAGAGAAATCTTTGAGGCGGATGCGAGCGCCACGGCCTTTTGCGGATCTTCGGGAACGGCCGGCTCGATCCCATACCAGATCATCTTGGGAAGGTTGTGGTCATTCGCATCTTCGCCGTGAGACGAGAGCCCCGTGGCAATCGCCCAACGCTCCGGCCTGGCCAGACGCTGCAGAGCCGAGGCGAGATAGAGCCTCACCACAGGTGAAGTATCCTCTCTGGCCATCTTCACAAAGCGTTCCTGCACGCCCCTGGACGGAGCTCCGTCCTCGCAGAGAAGCTGCACAGCCCATGCGCGGATGTGCTGATCCTTGTCAGTGGTCGCCTTCAAAAGCTCAGCTTCCTCGACACCGCCGGTAACGTGCAGTGCCCAGAGCCCGCGCAGACGATAGTCAGCATTCGGCTCAGTCTTGTAGATCTTGACCAGGGAGTCGCGCGCAGCCGTGGCGACCTTTCCCTTCGCGGCGCGGTTCTGCAGGATCACCCGGGCCCGGCGGGCATGCCAGGAGCTCTTCGAAACCTGGAGTATAGCCAGTTCCTCGTCACCCAGCTT
>JAYGDV010000435.1:0-4337 GCA_046582735.1 Planctomycetota bacterium | reverse complement strand
AACAACCTCATCAAGAAACACCGGCCCCTGTACAACGTCAGGCTCAAGGACGACAAGACCTACGTCAGCATCAAGGTGACCCTCAGCGAGGAATGGCCCCGGGTGATGGTCACGCGGCGCTACCGCAGGGGAAAAGACCTCTACTTCGGCCCCTACGGATCCTCCACCGCTGTTCGCGAGATGCTCCGGGTCATCAAGACGGTCTTCCCGCTGAGGACCTGCACCAACGGCTTCTTCCGCAACCGGACCCGCGCCTGCATGGAGTACGAGATCGGCCGCTGCTCGGCACCCTGCGTAGACCTGATCTCGAAGGAGGACTATATGGAGGACGTCTCCGAGGTGGTCCTGCTGCTCAAGGGCAGAAGCAAGGAGCTCGAACGCATCATCGAAAAGAGAATGCGGGAGGCATCGAAGGCCCGGTCCTACGAGCTCGCCGCACGCTACAGGGACCAGCTCGCAGCCATCGCCAAGGTCTTCGAAACCCAGAAGGTCGAGGAATTCCGCCTCGGAGACATCGACGCCTTCTCCATTATCCGGGAGGGAGACTTCGTCGCGCTCCAGGCTGTCCTCGTTCGAGAAGGAAAGATCATCAACTCAAAGACCCACAGCTATCGAACCGGGCTTCCCCGCGCCGAGGTGCTCTCGAGCTTCCTGACCCAGTACTATCTTGCAGACCGCTACATACCTCCCGAGATACTCTGCGATTCGGATTTCCGTGACCGGGAGCTGCTGGAGGCATGGCTCAGCGAGCGCCGCGGCACCAGGGCACGTATCAGCCTTCCCCAGCGCGGCGACAAGGCCGCCATCATGCGCCTTGCGAGCCGCAACGCCCGTAACAGCTTCCGAATCGAGCTCGATGAGCAGGAGCGAATGGAATCCCTGCTCGATTCGCTTAAAAAGCACCTGGAGCTGCCGGTGACTCCAAGGAGAATCGAATGTTACGACATCTCCAATTTCCAGGGCTCGCTGGCGGTAGGCTCGATGGTCTCCTTCGAGGACGGCAAGCCCGTGCGGGACCGCTACAGGAAATACAGGATCCAGACTGTTGTCGGGGCGGATGACTTCCGCTGTATGAAGGAGGTCCTGGAGCGGAGACTGAAACGCGGGCTCAAAGATGGTGACCTGCCCGACCTGGTCCTTGTCGATGGAGGCAAAGGCCAGCTCTCCATCGCCGTCAAGGTACTCAGAGAGCTCGGGCTCTCGGGAGTGGCAGTAGCATCTCTTGCAAAGGAACGGCGCAGCAAAAAAACCACCGAGCGCGTATTCCTCCCCGGCAGGAAAAACCCCCTCGCCCTCGCCCAGGACACCCCCGAATCCCTCTACCTCCAGCGCATCAGGGATGAAGCCCATCGCTTCGCGATCCAGTACCATCGCGAACTGCGCCGTAAAGATGCCATGAAGACGGGGCTCGAAGAGGTGCCTGGAATCGGTCGGAAACGCCAGCAGGCGCTGCTCGACAGGTTTCGAACCCTCGCAAAAATCCGCGAGGCCGGCACCGAGGAGCTCAGTGAGGTCATCGGAAAGAAGCTGGCGCTTGCCCTCCAGGATGCCCTCAGAAAGCATCCGGCCGTAAAAAACTGATCTACGGCCACTCTTCATATCCATAAGTTCTTTTAAAATAATGCCTTGCCGCACAACGGGAAAGGTCCCGGTCAGTTGGCGCGTTCGGCGATGGGGTGATAAACTTCTTGGTCAGGTCGACTTCACATTCAAGGGGCAGAAGACGACCGAAAAGCAGGACTGGTGCACCTGGCGGGTGTGCCAGCCAAGGGTAAACCGAAAGGAAATCTGCATGAGTTCAATCAATCGAACTCCCCGGCCGAAGCTCGGCGAGATTCTGATCGACATGGGACTGGTAACCGAGGAGCAGATTCAGCAGGCTCTGGGAGTCCAGGAAACCACCAAGGAAACCCTCAGCTCGATCATGGTAGACATGGGTTGCCTCAGCGACAGTGACTTCACCCGGACCCTTGTGATGGAGTACCAGCTTCCATACATCATCCTCGAGAATTACGAGCTTGATGAGGAGCTCGCTAACCTGTTGTGTCCTGAATTCCTTCACAGCAATAAGCTCCTGCCCTTTGACCGGATTGGAGACACCCTCCTGTGCGCGGTGACAGAACTTCCCCGCGAAGAAATCCTCCAGGAAATCACCCACCAGACCGGCTGCAAGACGGGGCTCTACGCCGCCTCGCTCAGCGAGGTCAACCGGTTTCTCGACCACCTCGCGCCGCTGAAGCAGACAGCCGCTGCCGAGCCCGTAGACCAGGGCTGAAAGCAGGCCCTGCATTGGGGGCGATCACGGACACCGCCGCACTGACCTCGCACCGACCACCTTGACTTGGTGTGCAGGCATCCTACAATCCTCTCTCTCCATTCAAAGGCTGAGACGAGAAGGTGATGATCCGTAAATCGGACTCCGGTCCTGCCCAGACACCCATGATGCAGCAATACCTCCTTGCGAAGGAGAAGTATGCCGAGGAGGTTCTGTTCTTCCGCATGGGCGACTTTTACGAGATGTTTTTCGAAGACGCCCAGCTTGCCTCCGAACTGCTCGGTATCGCACTGACCTCCCGGTCCAAGGACAAGGACGCGATCCCGATGGCCGGAATCCCGGTGAAGGCTCTCGACTCTTACCTCCCCAAGCTGCTGCGGGCAGGAAAGCGCGTGGCAATCTGCGAGCAGGTGCAGGACCCCAAGGACGCCAAGGGGCTGGTGGAGAGAGAGGTCGTGCGGGTTATCACTCCCGGAACGATCACCGACGAGAAGATCATCGGGGAGAAATCAAACAACTATCTTGCTGCACTCTGTCACCGTCCCGAATCGACCTCGAAAAAGAAAAAGACAGCCGAAGCCTTCGGGCTTGCCTGGATGGATGTGACCACCGGCGAATTCATTATCTGGGAATCCGGCTCCCTCTCCGCCATCGCCACCCAGCTCGAAAGGCTCGCCCCGGCGGAATGCCTGCTGCCTGAGAGCATCGCCTTCAACCTGGAAAACCATCCGGCCTTTGCAGAGGTGGCCAGGGATTACCTCCTGACTCCCTTTTCCGACCCGGCCTTCGACCGCAAGACAGCCCATCGATGCCTCGTAACGCATTTTAAGACCAGGACCCTCGACGGCTTCGGATGCGAACACCTCGACCTCGCGGTACAGGCCGGCGGGGGGCTGCTGAGCTACGTGCAGGAGACCCAGAAGGTCGCCATGAAGCACCTCAACACCATCCGGGCCTACCAGGAAACACGGGTGGTACCCATCGACCGCGCCACCCGCCGCGCCCTCGAGCTGACCAGCACCCAGCGTGATGGGGAGCGCCAGGGAACCCTGCTGGGCTCCTTTGACCGCACCGCAACGGCCTGCGGCGGCCGCAAGCTGCAGGCATGGATCCTCGAGCCCCTGACCGGAGTTGAAGAGATCGTCAAGCGCCAGGAAGGTGTAGCTGAGCTGGTTGAAAACCAGGGGGTCCGGGAAGAGGCCGTCAACCTGCTCAAGCAGGTACACGATCTCGAACGAATCTCTACCCGCATCAGCTATGGCAGCGCCAATGCGCGGGATCTCGTCGCACTGGCCCGCACCCTGGAGATCATTCCCCTGCTGCAGGAGCTGCTCAGGCCCCTGAAATCCGCGATGGTCTGCGATCTCCTCGAGCGCATGCCGCCGCTGCCCGAGCTGCGCGCCCGCCTGCAGGAAGCACTGCAGGAAGAGCCGCCCCTGCCGCTCAAGGAGGGAGGCCTTATCAGGGAGGGCTACAACGAGGAGCTCGACGAGCTGCGCCTCATCAGCACCGAGGGCAGCCAGTGGTTCGCACGCTACCAGCAGAAGGAAATCGACCGCACCTCGATCCCCAATCTGAAGGTCGGCTACAACAAGGTCTTCGGCTATTACATCGAGATCACCAATTCCCACAAGGATAACGTCCCGGAGGAATACATCCGCAAGCAGACCCTGAAGAACTGCGAGCGCTATATCACCCCGGATCTGAAGGAATACGAAAACAAGGTTCTCCACGCCCGCGAGCGGGCCATCTCCCTGGAATACAAGATCTTCTCCACCCTGCGTGAGGAGGCCTCCGAGCAGATCCCCAGGCTGCAGCAGGCTGCCGAGGCCCTCGCCGAGCTCGACGTCCTTGCGACCTTCGCAATACTGGCAGCCGAACGCGGCTACATTCGGCCGCTGGTCAATAACGGGAACCGGTTGCTGATCGAGGACGGCCGCCACCCCGTGGTCGAACGGGTGGCAACTACCGAACCGTTTATCGCGAACTCGGTCGAGCTTGACGAAGAAAACAACATCATGATCATCACCGGGCCGAACATGGCCGGTAAATCAACCTACAT
>JAYGDV010000385.1:0-10040 GCA_046582735.1 Planctomycetota bacterium | reverse complement strand
GGTCAGAATCTCATCGATCAGGCCGGCGAGGACTTCTTTCTCAAGGGGGTCCTTGGAAATCGGGCGTAGCTTTCCGTGAACCCTGACCTTGGCCGGCACACCGGTCGACATGTGCAGGTCCGAGCCATCAAGCTCATGGAGTTTCTCAAGATAAGTGTCTAAGCGATTCATGACGTCCTGTCAGTTAAACCTTTCCTTGTTCTCCGAGAAGAACTTTGCCGTTTCCTTCGAGATGATTTTCTTCTTCAACAGTTCGAGGATCGAATCGTCCATGGTGCACATTCCCTTCTTGGCACCTGTCTGCAATACCGACTGCAACTGGAAGGTTTTTCGCTCTCGAATCATATTGGCCACGGCAGGTGTGGCGAACATGATCTCGAGGGCCGGTTCACGGCCGAGCCCATCCTGGCGCGGAAGAAGCTGCTGCGAAATGACTCCACGAATAGACTCCGACACCATCGCCCTGATCTGCTCCTGCTCCTTGGGCGGGAACACATCGATGATCCGGTCAACGCTTCGAGTCGCATTCGTGGTATGAAGCGTCCCGAATACGAGGTGCCCCGTCTCGGCAGCCGTAATCGCCATCGCGACGGTATCGAGGTCACGCATTTCTCCAACACAGATGTAATCGGGATCCGACCTCATAGCTGAACGCAGCGCACTTGCGTAGGTTTCTGTGTGAATCTCCACATGCCTCTGGTTCACATTGCATTTCCTGCTGGGGAGAATGTACTCGATCGGATCCTCGACCGTAACAATATGGTCACTCTGCTGCCGGTTGACGATATCGAGAAGAGCAGTCATCGTCGCTGTCTTCCCTGATCCGGCCGGCCCCGTAATCAGGACAATCCCCTGCCTGTATCCCGTAAATTCGGCGAGGATCTCCGGCAGATGAAGTTCAGCGAGGGTCGGGATCTCAGCGGGAATAATCCGGAAGATGGCATCCATGCCCTTGCGCTGCTTGAGAGCGCTTGCCCGGTAGCGGCCGTGATCTCTTACATAGCAGAAATCGAGGTCATTTTTCTCGGCGAAGGTCTCCCGCTCAAAATCGTTGAAAATCTCATCGATCTTTGAAGCGGTATCTTCAGGTGAGAGTACAGGGTGCTTGAGGTAAACAAGCTGGCCGTGAAGCCGCATGAAGGGTGGGGAGTCCACCTGGAAATGAAAATCTGAGGCTCCCACCTTGCGAGCCTCGATGAGATATTTGTCAATCGGCTCGCCTGCAAGGTGAGAAAAGTCCATCCCGGCAAGCTCTTCAACCGTGACCCCGGGGCCGGAGGGAGCGGGACCTCGGGAAACGGGCTTTGCCTTGGCCTTAACCTCTTTGGGAGATTCCTCTTCAGCAGGCTCGTCGCTCTTTTCCTCCACCTGCTTTACGCGGGCGGCAATCCGCTGGTAATCACCGGCACTGATAATGCCTTGTTCCAGGAGGAGTTTCCCCAGTCCATCCACACCGGATTTTTCCAGCAAGGCCAGGCACTTGAGCACCTGCGCTTCATCCGCCAGCTTGTTTTTGACTGCTATTTTTCCAAACAGCAGGTCTTCTTGGGCTGCCATATATCAACCGAAACGGGGGGGATCGAGGTACCGGGAAACCAGCCGGGAATCCGGGAAGTCCGGCGGAGAATCACCCTGAACAGATAGGATAAGAGTCCCAGTTACATTTCTTACAGGTCCAAAGAACCCATGAAAAAGCAATCATACGGCTTAGCAGACAATTGTAAACCCTGAAAGCTATTGTACTTGAAGCCTGAAATCAGGCTGTTTTTCAGCCATCCTGTGCTGCTTCAGCCTCTTCTTCACCCAGCAACTCGGTAGTTGAGAGCCCTGCAAGACGGTCAATAAATACCATTCGGCCCCCATTATTTTCCACGATATCCTGCCCCACCACGGTCTCCTCCCTGTAATCACCCCCCTTGACCAGCACATCGGGGACAAGCTGTTCTACCAAATGGAGCGGGGTGTCCTCCTCAAAGAGGATAACGTAGTCAACCGCCTCCAGCCCCGCCAGCATCTTGATCCGGTCGCCCTCCCTGATCCGCGGCCGTCCCTCTCCCTTCAGCCGCCTGATGGAAGAATCACTGTTCACCGCTACTACCAGCAGATCGCCCTCCCGGCGCGCCTCGTTGAGCAGATGATGATGCCCCGGATGGAGGAGATCGAAACAGCCATTGGTGAATACGACCGTGCGGCTTTTTTTCTGCCCATCGCGAAGGATCGCTGAGAGTTCCTCGAGGCTCTTCACCTTCCCTGCAGCAGGATTTCCCTGATCCTGGATCTCATCGAGCAACTCCTTGCGGCTTACAGCCACCACGCCGAACTGGCGCACCACCAGGCCGGCAGCTACGTTGGCAACCCTTGCTCCCTCCTCTGCTGTTTTGCCTGCTGCAGAAACAAGCCCCAGGACCGCCAGGACCATATCGCCGGCCCCCGTGACATCTGCCACCACGCTCGCGCGAGTGGGAAGATGGGTCTGCTGACCTGCACCCTGGTCGACGAGCATCCCCTCCCGGTCCATGGTAACCACCACGCTGTCGAAACCAAACTCCTCACGCAGCTTACCGGCAGCCTCACGACAACCCTTGAGGTCGGAGCAGGAAACCCCGCTTGCAAGCTCTGCCTCAAAGCGGTTGGGGCAGATCAGGGCGCTGCCCCTGTAGGCTGAATAATCACCTGTCCTGGCAGGGTCGACCAGGACGGGCGCAGCTGCACAGCCGGCGTGAATCCCTTCCATGAGTGCAGAAGAGACCAGTCCTTTTCCATAATCGCTTACCAGCACCGCATCGTAGCCTTCGCCTGAATCGAACATCCTCCCGAGGAGATTGTCGACAGAGGCGCCCGCAACCGGGGAGAGATCCTCCTCGTCGACCCTCAGCATTTGCTGGACCGCACGATGCGAATGCTGCACATAGCCCATATGCCTCGCCTTCAACGTCGTCGGACGCCCACCATCGCGAACCACTCCCGAAACATTGCAGCCTTCAGACTCAAGCAGGCTGAGAATCCGGTCCCCGGCATTATCCTCTCCAATAACGGAGAACACATGAACGTCGACATCCAGGCGACCGAGGTTGACAGCAACGCTTCCTGCCCCACCGGCTCTTATCTCTCGGTGTTCGACCCGCAGAACAGGGATTGGAGCTTCAGGAGAAATTCGCTGAACATCTCCCCAGATGTACTCATCAAGCATGAGATCGCCCACCAGCGCTATGCGGGGACGACCCGTTTCTTCAACAATCCGGGTCAGTTGCGAGATCAACACGATCTTCTCCTTTCAATGCTCGCTGCAGTATACCCGCCGTGGAAGCGATTTGGCAGCGCACAAAGACCTACTCAGCGATCCCCTGGAAAAAGCCCTGCAAGGGCCTGCCGGTAAGCACCCTCACCGGAAACTATCTTCTGCTCGATGCGCAGAAAGAACCACCGGACATCCTCCTGCGATTTCAGCCATTCCTCCTCCAGCTTGACCGCATCCTTCTGGGTCATCACGATGGTGTCGACACCGCATTGCCGGGCACGGGAAGCAACCTGGGCCACAGAATCAGAGTCATAGGCCTGGTGGTCTTTGAATGCGTGAAAACCAGCGACCTTCGTTCCCAGGTCCTCCACAGCCAGGCGGAAGGAGCGTGGATGACCAATTCCACAGAAGGCGAAAACCTTCGTTGCGGCAAGTGAATCCGCTTCCCTGGCCTCCCCAAACAGCTCCTGCCAGCAGACGGCCCGCGATTCGAGCACCAGGAGGGGAATTCCAGGATACCTTTCCTCCAGGAAGGACCTGATGGAGTCCAGCTTCTCCCTACTGACTAGGTTGGCCCTGGTCAAGCCCAGGAGGTCGGCATTTATCAGGGCCGTGACCGGCTCCCTGAGCAAACCAGCAGGCAGAAGATGTCCATTGTCAAAAGGCCTGAGTGAATCCAGCAGGACCAGGTCAAGATCCCGGTGCAATCGACAGTGCTGAAAACCATCATCCAGGACAAGCACCCCTGCCCCCGCAGCAATAGCCTCGCGACCGTGCACCACGCGGTCAGCCCCCTGGTAATGTTCTATCCCGGGAAGGTTATCGGCAAGGACCCTGTATTCATCGTTGCCAGGCCCCTCCGTGCTGTCGGCCCCGTAGCCCCTGCTCAGGATTGCCGGTTGGCGCCCCATTCCGGCCAGATCTCCTGCCACCATTTCCACCATTGGTGTCTTGCCCGTACCTCCGCAGGTAAGGTTGCCGATGCTGACAACCGGTACAGTGAGCCTGTGAGAACGCCCCCTCCACCAGGATCTTCTTACCACCATCCATGCACGGTAGGGAATAGACAGGGGCCAGAGCAGGAAGCCCGCAATCGTCTTCCAGGATGAAGTACCGGACGTCAATTTACCGGGGTCTGACATGAAAAAAGGGCCCCCTGCCCTCGATCAATTCAACTCGCCCCTGGAATAAGCCGCGGGGGAATCTCGCTGGTAGGTCCATCTCAGGTCGATTTCTCTTCTTTGTGGAGCTCGCTCAGAACTTCCAGCACCTGGGTCTCGCTCATGTAACCGAGGTCAGTCAATATCTCTCCGAGGAAACGGTATGGTTTTTTCTCCACCTCCAGGCGGGCCTGGATTGTCAGCGCCTCGTAGAGATCGGCTACCGTGACATAACCCTGCTCCAGTGCAACTTCACCAAATAACCTCGGTTGATCGCTCATGATAAGCATGTCTTATCAAGTACCTCTAAAGGAGTCAAACGGTGGCATCGTCTAACCCGCAATTCAAACGCGCTCTTTGCCTCGAAGGAGACATGAAATTCCATTACAATTCGAGGACTATGAGCAGGATTATTGACAAGCTACACTCAAAATACCTTGGAGCCATACTCGGCGCTGCGGCCGGCGATGCCCTTGCATTCCCCCTGCGGAACTATTCACGCAATTTTCTCGCTTCCCTGGCGCATCCCCTGGCGACTGAACTCCAGCTAGCTGAGGACGGCTTCAGTCCACTGGGACAGAATACCGGGGACATCCAGGGCTGCCTCGCCGTCATCCACTCCATACTGGAACGAGGCGACCTCAAGGCCGAAGAGGCCAGCGCCCGGATTTTCGTAGAACATCTCATCCCCCTGTGGAGAGACATGAGCGTGGTAGACCCTGCCGAGGATAACAGCGCGGTCATGAACATGGTCGTCAGGGGCATCACCGAATGGAACGCTGCAGCCCTGCCTCCCGGGCAGGCCGGCAGCGGTTGCCTCACCCGGGCCATACCGATCGGGCTCTGGAACTGCAAGAACCCCCAGGACATACCTGGACAGGTAGAGACCCTTGTCTCTGTATCTCACCAGGACACCAGGGTCCTTGCCTCTGCGGCAGTTATCGCAACACTGATTGCCTACAACGTGCGCGAAGAATACCTGATCCTGGGCGATATCATGGATGAGACCTCTGCTGCTGCTGCCAGGTTCGATAACCGGATAGCCGATGCGATCTGTGACCTGCCGCGGATCCTCTCGCAAACCGATCCACGGGCCCTCGATTTGATCCTTGAGATCTGCCCGGATGAGGACTATCCGCCACGACGCGATGGACTTACCGACTACGCTGTCCCGATCCTCTTTCTTTCCCTGCGGCAATTCCTCAATAACCCCCAGAGTTTCCATGAAGCCCTCGACAGGATTCTGCGCCTGGGCGGCAACATGTCCACCATAGCCAGCATCTCAGGAGCCTTTTGCGGCAGCTATCTTGGAATAGAGGAGATCCCGGAAAACCTCGTGGACAATCTGCTGGAAAAAGAAGAACTTCTCAATCAGACAAACAAGCTGTTTGAGTTACGAAGCAATATGAAACGAAAAGAAACACACGGAAATGAATCAAAAAAAGAACCTGCCTCCCCCCCGGAAGATCCCGACAGTGAAACGATTGCAACTGAAAGCAACGGAACGGACCCAAACCTGAGATGAGCCAGTTCGCCCCCGAGACCCCGTTCATTAAATCCGACAACCTGGCTATCGGTGCCAAATCACCCCCGTTGATCATAGCCGGTCCCGATTCCCTTGAGAGCGAAGAGCTCGCCCTGGGGATCGCTTCGGAACTTTCCAGGCTGCAGGAGAAGCTCCAGGTACCCTTCGTCTTCAAGGGATCCTATGACAAGGCAAACCGTTCCTCGCACCTGTCCTACCGGGGGCCGGGTTTTGAGGAGGGCATGGCTGTGCTGAGCAGGGTTCGTGAAGAAACAGGGCTCGCGCTGACCTCTGACGTCCACACCGTAGATGAAGCCAGGAGGGCGGCCGAGGTTCTCGATATCCTGCAGGTTCCGGCTTTTCTCTGCCGCCAGAACGATCTTCTGCAGGCCTGCGCTGGCACCGGGAAAATCGTCAATATCAAGAAAGGGCAATTCCTGGCCCCGACAAACATCCCCGCCCGGGCAGCCGCGGCGACCGGCCCCCAGACCCCTGGAGTGCTGGTTACCGAACGAGGAACTTCTTTTGGTCATGGCGACCTCGTCAATGACTTCAGGGGGATTCCCCTTATTCGAGAGGCAGGGTTCTGCGTCATCTTCGATGCAACCCACAGTGTCCAGCAACCCGGCGCTCTTGGTGATCGCAGTGATGGCAACCGTGGCATGATCCCCCATCTTGCAAGGGCTGCAGCAGGGGTCGGCTGTGACGGATTCTTCTTTGAAGTTCACCCGGACCCGGATAAGGCCCTCTGCGATGGTCCCAACTCACTCCGGCTCGAAGATTTTGAAGAGGTCCTCGAACAGGTGATCGGGCTTGACCGGGTCGCCCGGCAACTCTGAGCAACTGGAAAAGGCCGGATCTTCCCTGCTGTTGGAAAGGAGAGAAGTCATCGCTTTCACTCTTCCCCGGCGGTCTTTTTGCTGGAGCGCAGTGCCTCCAGTCGCTTGAGGCAGGCTGCCCTGTGCCCTGGCGGCAGGTCCTTCCAGAATCCGGAATTATCTTCCGCTGCAAGATAGCCAATCCAGGACCGGTAGAGGGCCTGGCGCTTCGCTCCCGCAAGCACCTGCCCTGATGCCAGGAAGCCCTCTACCCACTGCAGGGCAGACCAGCGCGCATAGGATTTAGCGCTGGCGATACTTTCTGATTCTTTTTCTGCTGAAAACCCGTCAGCAAGCGCCAGGGCAATAAAGAGATCAAGAACTCCCTGCACGTTCAACTCTTCCCCACCTGCCACCTGCATGCTGATCTTCTTCCGGAGTTCCTGTTGCCTCAACCGGTTCTGGAATTCCCGCAGACCATGCGGAGAGCCCTCGCCGATACGGGGCTGGCTTCCAAGGAACTCTCCCATTTTCCTGTACAGGGTCGCCGACTCATCAAAGCCGGTCATCAGCTCAGCTGCCCGGAGCGCAGCCAGGGTTGCCAACCAGGCCGCTCCCAGTCTCTCATCAACCGGCAGGTCAGCGGATGCTCGCGGCAGCAGCAATCCCTGCAACTCCGGCTCCTCCAGCAATTTTCGACAGGACGAAAAGTACTCGGGATTGTCCTCCTGATAGGCCCTTCTCTCCAGGCGCCCCAATGCCCAGGCCAGCCCCCCGACCCCTTCAGCCTTGATCAGTCCCTGTACCCTCTTAACGAGATGGTCACCAATGGCCTTTTCCCTGCCCTGCTTCCCCCCAACGAGATGAAGCAGGGGTAGAAACTCATCGAGTGCCTCACGGTTGCCTACATAGAAAATCGCATCAACGGCCGCCGCCAGAACCTGGGTGTCATATGCCCCGGGTGAAGACAGGACCTCGAGGAGAGCCTCTAACGCCTCGGGATCTTTTCCCTGGGCGAGAGTGCTGAGGCCTGCTATGGCTGTCATTTGCAGCCCGGAATCTGCCGATTTCTGGAGCAGCTCCGCGTGGAAAGTTCTCAGGAGCGCAAGCACAGTTCCATCTTCCGGGCGGGCATTCAAAGCCGCGGCACAAGCCATTTGTAAATTGAACGTCCCTGCAGCCGGCGTTTCCGGAGCATCCCGGAATCGTTCCATAAACAGGCTGGCTGAAACCAGGTCAAGAGAACCCTTAAGGAGATGTCCCAGGGCCTGGATCGACTCGGACTGAAGCTCGAGGTCGGGAAGAAACTCGGGGGTGTTCAGAATTGAATCAAGGATCTTCTTGGCACCTGCAATTTTAAATGCGCCCGCCGCCCTGACCAATTCAAGCAGCTCGGCCCTCCAGCCAAGATAGCCGGTACTTTCGGAAACAGCCGGGCGCATCTGCCAGAGCCGGTGGGCCCGCTGAACAGTAAAATCATTGATTTCCCGGCGCATCTCGACTGCTGACTCCGACAGGAACGGCTGGAAATAGCGTAATGAAATCAGTGCCTGCCTGCGAACTTCCGGTTGCTCGTATCCCCGCTCAGCTCCTGCCTTGATAATTTCCAGCAGGTTCTCACAAGCGCGCGACTGGAGATCGAGGCGCAGCTTGTCCTGCTCTGCAACATTCGTCCCAGCCAACCTCGCTCCACGCAACCACCCGGCATAATCACCAAGCGCCTCCACTGCAGCCACCCTGTGCTCGAGGGTATAGGCCGACTGAAGGGTCGCCTCCATCTCGGCAAGAAGCCTTTCGTAATCACCCGTTTCCCGGAACCGTTTCAGGCTTTCCTTCCAATTGGAGGCATTGTCCTGGCTCAGCTTTTTCTGGACCTCTACGAAAATATCCTGAAGTGAATATCCCTGGTGCTGCTCCCACCAGAGGCTCCAGCCCTTTGGGGTTGGGAAGTCGATCCTCAACCTGGTTCTGAGTTCTTTGAGGTAAAGAGGGGTGGAAGCCGGGTATTTTCCCTGGTTAAGAACCATTCCCGCAATTACATGGGAAAGAAAACTCTTACCATCAGCGGCCCAGAGTATTTTGCTGACATCCTCCAGGAGTGCCTGGGCAGGTGGAGGATTGTGTTCTACCATTTCGCACAAGCGTCGCAGGGCAGAAAGCTGGTTACCCCGCGAGCCGTTCTCCGGAGGCCGGGAGCCTCTCTTCTGCTCCTGCTCGACAAATGCCGTGACGGCCTTGACCACCGACTCACGAAACACCGGGCTGCCGACACCGAGCAAGGGCAGCAGCATGTCATCAAAGCCGCCTGTGGCCCCTGAATCTCCCCTGATCTCCAGGGTGATAGCACCGATTATTCTCAGAGCAGCAACATTGCGGGCGGGTGCCCGGCTGAGGTTCGTGTCGGAAAAAAAGGATGGATCGAGAACAGCCGAAAGGAACTTCCGGCAGGGACCGGAAGGTCTCCTCTTCTCCTTTACCATGCGCTCGATGAGTTTATAGGCCTCCAACTCACCCAGCCTGGAATCATTCCCGGCAAGCTTGAGTACATCGAGATTGAGATCTCCCGCCAGCTTCGACAATCCCTTAAAGCCCGGAACTTCCAGCTCCTGGGACGCAGGAACAGGTAGAGCCAGTCCCTGGATGGAAACAAGGAGCAGGACCAGGATTCGGGATTGAATCACCAGATGCCTCATAGAATTCTCGACAGGTTTTCAAAGCCGTGCATACGACTGCAGCGGCAACCAAATACTCCGGGGTTTCACCTGCTACCGGAATCGATGGGCAATACCCAGGCAAGCTGGAGGGCAACCCCATCAATTAAAGGCTGGAGCGGATAAAACAACAACTCGGTGGAAACAGAACTCATCCATCGCCTGTCCCCCCGGCTGGGAAACATAAGCACTCGGCAACAGAATCAATTCCCCCGGGTTCATTCACCTGCAAATCTGGAACAGATGGCCCCGAGTGTTGAGATTATAGTCCCCTATCCACGAAGTGTCCACGACTCACACTCGTGGTCGATATACCTGGCCTACAGGCCCTCCCCAAATCCCCCTGAAGAATCAGGCGCGGGATCCCCGGAAGACTCCTCCTCAACCTCTTCCTCCTCGGGCTCACCGTCGTCTTCGGAATCCTCCTCGTCGTCGTAATCGCCCTCTTCCTCCGAAGCTTCGCCCTCTTCCTCCGAAGCTTCATCCTCTTCCTCGTAATCGCCCTCTTCCTCCGAAGCTTCGCCCTCTTCCTCCGAAGCTTCATCCTCTTCCTCGTATTCCTCTTCGTTCTCTTCGTACTGCTCCTCA
>JAYGDV010000511.1:0-3367 GCA_046582735.1 Planctomycetota bacterium | reverse complement strand
CGGCTGGTCGATGACGACGATCCGTTACCCCCTGCCGGGCAACCTGGTGGAAGATGAGGTGGAGCTGGGCTGGGTGGTCGATGTCTCCAACGGCGAGGGTCTGCAGGAGATCAGCCTGATTGTCAATGGCTACAGGGTGGCCTCCGAGGCGCTCGATCTCGGTGGGGACTGGAGCGGCGGCAACGGCGCGGCTCTTGGAACCTTCTCTTCCGGTTTCGCCGGTTCCGGCGCCCGCAGCGATCTCAGTGGTATCGATTTCATATCGGGAGAGATCCTTGTCGACCGCGGGCTCTATTTTTATTCCGACACCAACTACCGTCCCCCGGTTACCGACAGCGATGAGGATGGCCTGCCGGATGAATGGGAGTTTCTCTACACTCTCGGCGATCTCGGAACGCTCGGGGATGGCGACGCGGATGGAGACGGGCTTACCGATGCGGGAGAGTTTGACGAATTGACCGATCCTACATTAGCCGACACCGATGGGGATGGTCTCGATGATGGGGCTGAGATCGAGAACGGGAGCGATCCCCGCAATCCCGATACCGATGGCGACCTGCTCGGCGATGGCGAAGAGGCCGAAGCCGGGACCGATCCGAACAACCCCGACACTGATGAAGACGGCTTCACAGACAGGCGTGAGGTGGATGCCGGGACGGACCCGACCAATCCCAACGATTCTCCGGGCGAATTCGCCACGCAACTCGGCCTGCCGACGGAGGTTGTCAATCTGCCTGGAATATTACCGACGAACAACGTTCGTAATCTCGGCGCCGGGCCGATCGACCTGTTGGACGTCACCCTGACCGCCGTGATTGATTTTTCTGCCAAGCTCGATGGGCCCCGCGAACTGATCTGGGAATGCGGCGGTGGCTGGACCGGTTTTTCGATCTGCTACGAGGCTCCCAATATCCTGGTGCTGCGGCATTCCGGCAATGGAATCAATCCCGCTGGTGTTCTGCAGGCCGGCTGGGGATTGACCACGGCCCGGTTCCAGCTTCCACCGGCGCTGGTTGATTCCGGCGATGTGGATGTGGCCTGGGTCTGCGATGTGCTCAACGGAGATGGGGAGCAGGAGATTCGGCTGGTCATCAACGGCTACCCCGTCGATTCAGACGCGCTCGACCTGGGTGGTGACTGGAGCGGTGGCAACGGCGCATCCTTTGGAATAGTCGGCTCGGGTTTTGCAGGCACCGGGGAGCGAACCGACCTCACCGGTATGGATTTCGCATCGGGCGTTATTAACCTCGAGGAGGGGCTGAAGCTCTACTCCGACATCAACTACCTGCCGGAAACCACCGATTCCGATGGCGATGGCCTGCCGGATGAGTGGGAATCCCTCTACGCCCCAGGGGACCTCGGCGTTCTTGGCGAGGGTGATGCAGATGAGGACGGTCTCAGCGACGCCGCCGAGCTCGATGGTAGAACCGATCCGACCTCGATGGACACCGATGGAGACGGTCTCAGCGATGGAGACGAGATCGAGAACAAGACCGACCCCCTTGACCCGGATTCAGATGATGATGGCCTGGCGGACTTCGACGAGGTCAACGGCGATCCGGCGACGGATCCCAACAATCCCGACACCGACGAGGATGGACTCAGTGATGCCGTCGAGCTGGCGGCGGGTTCGGATCCGACCGATCCCGGCAGCCCGGTGGTGCTGGCGGATTCCGTAGCCGACTGGGCTGATGATGGAGAGCAGGGAGTCAACAACTGGTTCTACGGCTACTACAATCTCACCCTCGACGATGATTTTTTCTATTCCGAAGATGACCTCATCGAGTTCGTCAATGACTTCGGCCCCGCCGGGGGTGTCGTCTCTCCAGGGGGCAACCACTGGACAGGCGCCGAGTGGGACCTGCTGGGGGAGGCGCTTGGCCCCTGGACCATGCTCGGTCGCGAGGCGACCCACCCCAACGGCGGCAACTCTGATCCTTTCGAGGAACACTGGACGATCCGGCGCTGGGTCAGCGACCGGGACTCGGTGGTGGCCCTGATCTGGCATATGCGCAAGACCGCCAGCGGCGGCGATGGCGTCACCGGGCATCTCTTCGTCAACGGCGAGGAGGTCGATACGGCATCGATCGCGGGATCGGATCTCGAAGGGGTCATGCGCAGCCAGGTGGTCAGCCTGCAGGAGGGAGATGTGGTTGACCTGGCCCTGACGCCGATCGGCCCCGACGGCGGCGCCACAGACGGCTCCGATGGCTCGGCCAACTGGCTCAAGGTGACCGAAGTATCCGGAGACGTGGAACCGATCGCAGCGGCCTGCAGCGAACTGGAGATCTCCTGTGAGGCTCTGGATGAAGAGTCCATCGTTCGAATCGAGCTGACGGGCTCTCCCGATGGCTGTAACTGCCAGAGTGTCGCGGTCTTTATCGATGACCAGCCGGCGGGTGTATTCGATGTAGGCGAAGGGGGTATTGTGGATGCGCCGCTGCCGGAGGGGTGCGGGGACGGCAGTGTCCACGCCCTGGAGGTGGCCTGTAGAACCCGTCTCGGCCGTTTCGGCGTCAGCGCCTTCTGTGAGTTTACCTGCGGGGAGCCTGTCGGGCCCGCCGCCCCGCAGTTTCGCCGCGGCGATGCGGATGACAACGGCGCCCTGCAGTTGACCGACGGAATTTACATCCTGAACTTCCTATTCCTCGGCGGATCGGACCCGGTCTGCGGTGATGCCGCCGATGCGGACAATAACGGCGCGATCCAGCTGACCGATGGGATCTTTATCCTGAATTTCCTTTTCCTCGGAGGGCAGGCGCCCGCGCAGCCCGGCCTGGAATGCGGAGAGGATACCGAGGAGCCCGATGATGGACTGGGCTGTGAGACCTTCAACAGTTGCGCCTGAGCGCCAGGCTGGAGATGACCGGCCGCGCAGGCTGAAAAAACAGTAGGAAGGTTCAGAACCCTGCCCCTGCCCCTGCCGGGCCAGGGTTCTTTTCAGCCATCCCGGGGCGCTCCAATCATTCCGAAATATAGCTAAAAGCAGGTTTTCATCTCAGTTTCGTAGACTCATAATAGAAGACTGTAGGTATTCTGGGTCCCTATGGGTGGGGTCCTGCTCCTTGCGCCGGGTCGAGGTGGATAAGGGGTGTTGAATGTTGAAATGAACGATCCGGGCGGCTGTCTGCCGTTTGCCGGGTATGAAGACATTTTTCTTGAAGGGTAGCTGTTTATGTACCGTGCATTTTTTATCTGTCTGGCTTTTTCCGCGGCGCTTCTGAACGTACAGCAAACCAGGGCGGAGGATTTCGAAAGCCTCGATAATCCACCCGACGAAGTGATTAATGTCATCGGCAACCTGCCGACCTATCACAACCGGACGGTGGGCCGCATTGCCCTGGTTGACAGGCTGGATGCGACGTTC
>JAYGDV010000272.1:0-3491 GCA_046582735.1 Planctomycetota bacterium | reverse complement strand
CGCGTTGAGACAGCCGAGGTACCAATCGGTTCCCTTGCGACGGGCGACCACAGCGTAGGTACCGACCTTGCCGTGAATAACCCGGGAGTCATCCCAGGTCGTGGGCAGGAGCCTGATGAACTCGAGCTCCGGTTCGTCGGCTTCAGAAGAAGGCTGGTCGTACCAGAAAAGAAACTGCCATGGGCTGAAGAAACAGATCATCTTCGCCAGCTGGGCGGCATGTGAGGTCGTCTGGTCAACGTACCCGTTGTAGTAACAGAAGGTGTGATCAGCCGGCCCCGCGATCATGCGGTTGAACAGGTTCGCGAGAGCCTGCTCGTTCGGCGGGCGGGTTTCATCCCCGCCGATCCCCTCGGCGGTCATAAAGTTCGGGTAGGTACGCTGCCAGCCGGTCATCCGGTACTCGTCATGCACATCGACCATGATCTTGTACTCCGCGCACCTGGCGATGGCCTCGTGCATCCAGCGCGTCCACCTCTGATCACCGTGCTGGACGAAGCCGAACTTCAGCCCGGCGATGCCCCACTCCTTGTAGACAGGAAGCAGCTTGTCGAGATCGCGCTCGAGGTGGCGCCTGTTGACGTAGAGGATCACCCCGATATTTTTTTCTTTCGCGTACTTGATGACGGCCGGAAGGTCGAGGTTGCCCCTCGAGACCGTGCTGGCATCTGATTTCTCATCCCCCTGGTTGCCATACCAGCCGGCGTCAAACTCGATGAACTGCATGCCGTTCTTTACCGCGAAGTCGACGCAGGCCAGCCCCCCCTTGGTGGAGAGGGTCACCTCCCGGATCACCTTTCCAGGGCGGATCCAGCTCGGATCGGCAATCTTGCTCGGTTCGTTCAGGTTCAGCAGGAGATCGTTGTTATCCAGCAGCTGGCCGGCCCGGTCCGCCGCCATGACCACGCGCCACGGGGTCTTCAGGGGAAGCGCGGATTTGACCGGTTCGTGAAGCCTCGACACCAGCGTGTGGGGAGATGTCTCCGAGCGGCGCAGGCGCATCCGGGCGAAGTCGACCAGCGCCGCCTCCGCGATCGCGATGACCTTTCCGCCATCGGGTTCGATAATACAGGGCCTCTCAACACTGCTCCTGATCTTGCTCAAGCGGGTCTTTTTGTATTTCCCCTGGGCGGAGTAGACGGCCCAGAGCTTGTGGTCGTCCCCGATACAGAACTCGGTCTGTTCGCGCTCGATAGCGATGGATTTCTCTTCGCCGCGGGAATCCACAAGGTAACGGAAGGCGACACCCTCATCGTAGGCGCGAACCTCGAGCTTGAGCTCACCCGGGGGCTGCTTCCGGCTGAAGGTCACCGTCGCGTCACGGTAGTGATCGCGAACCGTGGAGCGTTCTCCCCAGACGGGCTTCCAGGTTGCATCGTGGCTGGCAACCGCGCTCCTTTCAAGGCCCGCAAAGCCGGTCGTCCAATCCCTGCCATCGGCTTCTATGAAGCCGACTCCACTTTCAGCGATGACCTCATCTTCTCCATGCCGGACCCTGTAGAGCGGCCTGCCCTTTTTACCGACCGAAAACTCGATCACGAACGAGCCGTCCGGCGACTCCAGGGACTTCCAGGGAGTCTCCTTCAGCAGCGAGGTGCCTGTGATGAGTCCACTGCAACCCACCACCGCCAGCATCGAAAAGACCAGCAGCGTAATACCGGCTGCAACCACCCCTCTTTGAGCCTTCTTCATTCCACCTTCTCAACCAGGTTTGCCACCCGAATTCCAGGCAGCGAAACCCCTGCCCGGCTGATCTGCTGCTGCTTTACTTTTTCTTCTTCAGCTGGCGGACGATGCTGTCGATCTTGCCTTCCTGCAGGATCGGCAGATAGCGGTTCGGCATGGCGAGGATGAAACACCCCACCGCCGTACCGTAGAGCGCTCCCCCGTGGCCTCCCTGCCAGAGACCATCCTGGGAAGGATTGCCCGAGCTGAGCATCTGGCTGGCAACGAGATAGTCGCGCAATTTCGGATAGGACTCTTTCCAGCGCTTCCCACCCACCTGGTAGAGAGCCTGCCCGACGTAGTAGAGGGTATAGGCATCTCCGCAAGGCAACCTGCCGTTTCTCGTTCCCGGGTTGGCGTTCTTACCGATGGCGATCTGGATGACATCGAGGTTCTTGCCGATGCGCCAGTCACCATACTGGCCGAATTCCTGCATGCAGACAACGCCAGCGGCTGCCATCGCCAGGGTTCCGTTGTTACCGTTGTAGGTAAACTGGCCGGCCTCGAGACTGGCTGCCTTCGGATTGGACAGCCCATTCTTACCTGATTTAGAACGGTAATACCTCCGCACACTCTGGATCGCCGAGCCGACCACCTCCGGCGAGACCTCCAGGCCGCTGTCCATGGCGCCGCGAAGCGCCTTCGCCTGCATCACCACCAGGCTGAGGTCATGTCCCCGTCCCTGCCGTCGAGCACGGTAATCCCAGCCGCCATCCTCCGCCTGGGTATTGGCGATCAGCTTGAGGGCCTTATCGAGGACCTGGTTGAGTTTCTTGTCACTCGTCATTCCGTAGGCCTGCCCGAGCGCGAAGGTGGCAAGGCCGTGGTTGTACATATCGTGCTGGGCGTTGGAAATATTCAACAGCCCGGAGGGCTTGGCGTTCTTGAGCACATAGTTCAGCGCTCTCTGGACAGTGTTGCCGTAGCGGCCCCGGCCGGGAAGATAGCCGGCGGAAAGAAACGCCAGCGCCCCCATCCCCACCAGCCCGAGATTGTTGGAGCCCCAATTGCCCTCGGCACCCTGGTTCCTGGCGAGCCACTCGAGCCCCTTCTGGAGGGCCCGGTCACTCGCAGGGGTCGTCTCCCACTCACCCTCGGCAAGAAGCGATGAGGTGAAGATCGAAACGGCAAGAAAGCAGAGCATTGTTGTTCTGAAGAAATTTCGCACGGTGCCACTCCCTTTAATCCAGGTCGGTCATTTCAATGCAGCCCATAGCCTATGCCAGCGGGCAGGCGCTGGCAAGGGCGGGGCAGGGCCGTCTTGCTCATTTCTGCAGGGTCCTCCGGCCTGCAACCCGGAAAATCCTAGGGGCCGGCGGATTCTCCACGCAGCCAGTCCCTGTTGAAGCCCGCGGCAACGAACCAGACAAGCCAGATACCCGATCCCGCACCAATCCATTTCAACCCGGTCATAAAGGCATTGTAACTATCAGGGTTCCCAGGATCACCGAATGCCAATTCCCAGGCAAGCATCCCGCCTCCCAGCAGGATGGACAGGGAACCTGCCATGCGTGAGCCAATGCTGAGCTGCTGATTCTCGGGAGTGTCTTTCAGCTTCCTTTTTCCCGGCTTGCCGTATTTGGCGGGATTGTATCCATCCCAGCGGCCGAAATTGGAGGCGAAGATTCCGACCAGGATGAAGAACCCCAGGCAGGCCGGGCCAAGACCAATGAGCCCATCGGGTTCCCCCAAGGAGAAGACGAAGACAAGCCCGCCCACGAGCAGTAAAACTCCCAGGACAATCAGAACCCGTACCGTATTTTTAC
>JAYGDV010000205.1:0-8169 GCA_046582735.1 Planctomycetota bacterium | reverse complement strand
AGAGTTGATACCCGCAATGGTAAGGTTGATCGGTTTTCCCGCTCCTGAGCGGTCTTTAACCACGGGCCCCGCTGATAAACTGAAATCATATAGGACCTGCAGTCCGTTTCCGGCCCTTCCGGAATCCTGTTCGGGTTGAGGACCTGCCGCCAGCCCCGGGAGCATGAGAAGAGTGCCTGGCAATTGCAGGCAGATGAGCCGGTAGAGGATCTTGATTGGTTTCATAGGCGCACTGGCGGGCTTTCCGGCTCCAGCACGGGGAAGTGGGGATTCGGTCCGGACCGTGTTTCCCCGGCTGTTACAGAATCCAGTTTAGCCGAGGGCGGCTTAAAGCCAAGAGCATTAGCTCCTGGAGCGGTCCCGCGCCCGGTAAAAGTAAAGCCCGCCCGGCATAACCGGGCAGGCTTGAATCTGGTAGCGGAGGGCAGAATTGAACTGCCGACCTTCGGGTTATGAATCCGACGCTCTAGCCACCTGAGCTACTCCGCCATGTATGTCAACATGGGAGAGGAATTGTATCAGGCAATCAACCCGAGGCAATAGACAGGAGCCGGGTCTCGGGGGAGAGTTTGCACAAGCGCCTGCAGGCTCCAGAATACCGTTACCTGCCGTGTTCCGCCGGGCCGGGGGTGTTTGTTCCCGCCAGGGAAGCAGGGGCTGTGTCGGCAGGAGAGAAAAAAGGAAAACGCTCGAGGCGCCGGCAGCTGAAAGCGAATGCGCGGATGTTGCAGAAAACAGCCGGCAGATTTGCCGGTTACCTGTGGCGGAGGAGCTGCTGGCTTGCAGGGGGAGTGCTGGACCTGCTGGCACCGCCGCGTTGCCTGTGCTGCGATGAATTGCTGCCGCAGGAGGCCCGGGTTTCTGCGGGCAGCAAGGGGGCCTTTCCTGTTTGTGAATCCTGCCGGCCGGGACTCGTGCTGATGGGGCCGGCGTGTCCCCGTTGTGGCGCGCTCGTGGCGGCTGCAGAGGTCCTGGGGGGCGGCAGTTGCGGGGCAGGCTCGAGTGTTCTTTGCGGGGCTTGCGAGGCAGTCCTCCCGCCCCAGGACTCAGTGAGTTGTTCTCTCGTTTACGAGGGTATGGGAAAAGAAATTCTGCTGGCATGGAAAAACTCCGGAGAGCAGGCTCTCCTGGTATTCCTGGTCGAATTGCTGTTTCGCTATGGGAGGTGCCCGGCAGGCTCATCCGTTGAAGCCGGCCGGCCCCTGGTCTGCCCGGTTCCCCGCCATCGGCTCGACCGCCTGTTGCGCCGGGGAGCGGAAGGAGCACACCTCGCGGAAGCTTTCGCTTCCCGCAGGCACTGGCGTTTCGGCAGGCTTCTTCGAAAGACGAGGAGAACTCCCCGGCAGGCAGCGCTTGGCAGAAAGGCCCGCCTGGTGAACCTGCGCGGTGCTTTCTCTATACGCCGCGGGGTCAAGATCCCTTCCCATGTCGTCATCGTAGATGATGTGCTGACTACGGGGTCTACCGTCGGCGAATGCGCAAGGGTACTGAAGAAAGCGGGAGCCGAGCGGGTCGATGTGATCACGGTGGCCCGCTCGCTATAGCGTCGGTCGGAGGCTTTTGCGATTCCTTTTGTTCCCGTACGTTCTCAAGCTGGTTCCGCTGCCGTACAATAGGGCCTGCCGGTTGCAGGAAGTCGCGTTGTTTTCTGTCCGGGTCAGGGACGGAGAAAGAGGAATTTTGCACAAGGACACCCTCGCCTATCTTTTTTTCGGGGTATTTGGCTGCAGCCGGGATTATCTCGATGCGGCACGCCTGCTGATTGAGGACAGCTACGGCCCGCTCGATCCGCAGGGCATCAGCGAGGTCTTCGATTTCCCCGATGCGGTGAGCTACAAGGCATCGATGGGGACCGGCCTCAGCAGGCAGTTCTTCGTCTGCGAAAAACGGGTTGAGCAGGACTGCCTGGTGGCGGCGAAGCACCGCGCTATCGAGATGGAGAGGAGCATAAGACAGCAGAGTTCGGCAGAGGTGGAGCGGCCGGTGAACATCGATCCGGGAATTATCAATGACTGCCGCATCATTCTCGCCAGTACGAAGGACTACTCGCATCGAATCTACCGTGGCGAGGGGATCTGGGAAGAAATCACCCTGATGTACAGGGATGGGGCCTACAGGTCGCTGCCGTGGACCTACAGGGACTTCAAGAATCCGGGATATCACGCGTTTTTCGAGATCTTTCGAGACAGGGTGGTTGCCGAGCTTTGAGCGCGAAGGTTTTTTTGACTGGCTTGAACTTGGCGGTTGAGGGCATAAAATGGTCGCTTCGCTTCAAAGCGAGAGTATTGTCCTGAATGCCGGGCAGCGGCCGGAGTAAAAAGAAACATGAGCATCGAAGTAACGGATGAACTGGTTGAGAGGATCGCGGTCCTCGCGAGGCTCAACCTGACCACGGAAGAACTCAGTGGTCTCAAGGACCATTTTGAGAAGGTGCTCAAATATGTAGGCGAGCTCCAGGAGCTGGATACAGAGGGAGTAGATCCTTCACTCTTTACCAGTGAGACATCTAATGTCCTGCGCCCCGATGAGGGGGCGCCAGGCCTTGATAACGAGGAGGCCATGCGGCCTGCCCCCGAGAGCGAGCCGCCCTATTTCCTGGTCCCCCGGATTGTCGGGGATGCGGAGAGTTCCGAGAGCTAGACCCTTGAGCGAAAATGTAATTGAAACCAGGGACAGGATTCGGGCTGGAGAGCTGACTGCCGCGGCAGCGGTCGAGGATGCGCTTCGCCAGGTGGAGGCGGTCAATCCGCAGATCGAAGCCGCCACTGATATCCTCCGGGAGGAGGCACTTCGCCAGGCGGCTGAGATCGACAGGAAGCTCGAGGCAGGCGAAGATGCGGGGCCCCTCGCGGGGGTTCCCTTTACGGTTAAGTCCAATATCTGCACTCTCGACGGCCGCACCAGCGCAGCCAGCAGGATCATCGAGGACCACGTCTCGCCCTACGAGGCGACCGCGGTGAGGCGCCTGCGGGAGGCGGGCGCCATCTGCGTGGCAAAGACCAACCTCGATGAGTTCGGTATGGGCTCCTCGACAGAAAATTCCTCGATCAAGGTTACCAGGAACCCCTGGAAGACCACCCATGTCCCCGGCGGATCGAGCGGCGGAGCGGCTGCTCTCTGTTCCGCCACCCGGGGGATGCTTCATCTCGGTTCCGATACCGGGGGGTCTATACGCCAGCCGGCATCCTACTGCGGGGTCACCGGGTTCAAGCCTACCTACGGAAGGATCTCGCGCTACGGACTGCTTGCCTTTGCCAGCTCCCTTGACCAGATCGGTCCCCTGCAACATTCGGCCCTCGAGTGCGCTCTTGCCCTTGGGACCATGGCAGGCGTCGATCCGATGGACTGCACCAGCAGGGATGTCGAGGTCAAGGACTACGTGGAGAGTGCCTCGCGGGATATTTCCGGATTGCGCATCGGCCTCGCCCCCGAGCTCTTTCCCGATGGAGTTGAGGGAGAGGTGCGTGAACGTGTCGAGCAGGGGATCGAGGTCCTGCGAGGGCTGGGGGCGGAGGTGAAGGAGGTCTCTCTGCCCAATGCGCGTTACGCCAACCCGGCCTACGTCCTGGTTTCTGCCGCAGAGGCGAGCTCCAATCTCGCGCGCTACGATGGAGTTCATTTCGGTTACCGCTCGAAGGATGCTGTTGAATTGGGTGAGTTGTACAAGAGCTCGCGAGCCGAGGGCTTCGGCCCCGAGGTAAAGAGACGAATCATGATCGGCACCTTTGTTTTGAGCTCCGGCTACTACGATGCCTTCTACCTCAAGGCCCTGAGGGTGAGAAAGCTCATCCAGCAGGATTTCGAGAGAGCTCTCGGGGAGGTCGATGCCGTTATCTGTCCGACCTCGCCGATCACCGCCTTTCCCATCGGAGAGAGGATGGACGACCCGATGAAGCTCTACGCGGTCGATGTCCTGACAGTTCCCGCCAACCTGGCCTCGCTGCCGGCGCTCAGCATGCCCTGTGGTTTCTCAGGCGAGGGACTTCCGGTCGGGATGCAGATCTACGGCAGGCAGATGGAGGATGATGTGGTCTTGCGGCTCGCCAACGCCTTCCAGTCCGCCACCGACCATCATCTGCAGGCGCCGCAGGTGAATGCCTGGAACGGCGGGGAAGGGGCCTGATATGTGTGCTGAGAAGAAGCCCGATCCCCTGGAAAATTCGGCCTACGAGGCGGTCATCGGCCTGGAGGTCCACGTCCAGCTGAATACCAGCACGAAGATGTTCTGCCGTTGCGAGAACAGGTTCGGTGCGGATCCCAATACCAATGTCTGCCCGGTGTGCCTCGGCTGGCCCGGGGCTCTTCCCTATGCGAACCGCCAGGCGATCGAGCAGTCCCTGCGTGCGGTACTGGCCTGCGGCTGCGAGGTGGGGGAGTTCACCAAGTTTGACCGTAAGAATTACTTCTACCCCGACCTGCCCAAGGGCTACCAGATCTCCCAGTACGACCAACCGCTGGGGCTTGGTGGTCGTGTCGATTTCTTTCTCGATGGGAAGAAAGCCGATGTGCAGTTGACGAGAATTCACCTTGAAGAGGATGCGGGAAAGAACACCCATGTCGCAGGACGGCCTGTCAGCTTTGTCGATCTCAACCGGGCAGGTACTCCCCTGCTTGAGATCGTGACCGAACCTGACATTGCCTCGGCGGCCGTGGCCGGCGCCTTTCTCCGGAACCTCAGGCTCATCATGCTTTACCTCGGGGTCTCCGATTGCAATATGGAGGAAGGATCCCTGCGCTGTGACGTGAATATCTCAATCCGCCCGAAGGGGGCCGATCATCTCGAGACCCGCTCAGAGATCAAGAATCTCAACTCCTTCAACTTCATCGAGAAAGCTCTCAATTACGAGATTGCCAGGCAGATCGAGCTCAAGGAGCGTGGTGAGGAGGTGGTCCTGGAGACCAGGCTCTATGATCCGGACAGGGATGAAACCCGCTCGATGCGCGGCAAGGAAGCCGAGCATGACTATAGGTATTTTCCCGAGCCGGATCTTACCCCCGTCACCTTCACCACCGATCACATCGAAGAAATTCGCTCAGGCCTTCCTGAGCTGCCCGTCCAACGGCTGGAGCGTTACACCGGGGAGCTCGGGTTGGAATCCTATCCCGCTGAGCTTCTCGTGCGCGACCACGAGGCCGCGGTTTTCTTTGACGGCTGCGTAGAGGTTTATCCGCAGGCGCGCTCGGTGGCCAATTGGGTTCTGAATGCCCTCAAGGAAGAGGCCAATTCCCGCAAGACAGGTATCTCCTCACTGGGACTGGATCCGGGACGGTTTGCTGACCTGGTGAAGGCTGTCGATGAGGGGATCGTGAGCTCCCAGAAGGCCAGGGAGGTCCTTGCGCCGATGATGGAGAGCGACAAGCCGGTGGCGGAGATCATCAGTGAGCTGGGACTCGAACAGATCAGCGATGATTCCATGCTCCGTGAGCAGGTGGAGAAGGTGCTTGCCGAGCATCCCGACCCGGTCGAGGATGTCAGGGCCGGAAAGAAAAACTCTATTAATTTCCTCGTCGGGCAGGTGATGAAGGAAACCCGGGGAAAGGCCAATCCCGGCAAGGTAGCTGAGATCATAGGCGAGGTACTATCCGGGTAAACCTCTCTGTGCCGCCGGACCTTTTTTCAATCGGTTGGCGGGATAGATTCGTGGAGTTCCTGGGGTAGAATATCGAAATGAGAATCTCCCGAGCAATTCAGTTCCCAGCGCCGAGGCTGGCATCGGCCTGCCTGCTCACCCTTTTCCTGGCGGCGGCTTTTTTCCCGGTTGGGCTCCGTCCAGAGGAACCCAAGGGTGGGTGGAAGTCAGCGGAGAGCTCTCTGAAGAATGCAATCCTGGCGAAAGAATTCGTTGTGGCTCAGCGCCTGGTTACCGAGCTGGCTGCGACCGACGATGTCCGTGGCTACAAGCTCATTCTCAAATATGCACTTGGTGGTCACAGCTATGACCTTGACCGCCTTGGCGGCCGGACACTCGCTGCCGTCGAGTCCTCCAATATTCGCAAGGAGGTCTTTGATGCGGTGAGCAAGGGGCGGAACGTCAAGACCAAGATTATCCTGTTAGCCGTGCTGAAGCGCTGGAGGGATGACCCCCGGGCGATGGAGACACTTCACGGTGCGCTTCGCAGCTCCCGCAAGGAGGTGGTATTCACCGCCCTTCGCTGGATCAGGGATCTCAACAGCATGGAGCTTTCGATGGATCCACTGATCGATGAACTTGCCAGACGGGAGCGCAGGCCTCGCGACCGGGTCTATTTCGATCTTCAGCGAACGCTTGAGAATCTCAGCGATCAGAAATTCGAGGTCTCTGCTGACTGGCGCAACTACTGGAAGGGCCGCCAGGGCGGCAAGAAACCCGTGGTGAAACCACGGAGCGAGAGTCGAACGGTATTGTACAAGCGGCCGAGCTTCTTCTCGGTGACAGTCGACACCGACCGTGTCCTGTTTATCATTGATGTCTCCGGCAGCATGAAGATCCCCGATACGGTGATCCAGAAGCCCAGGCGCCCGGCGGAAGAGCCCGGGGTCAAGGGCCGTACGGTTGTCGTCAAGCCCGATGGGACCACCGGAAGCGAGAAACCGTCCGGGGTGAAATCAAAACAGGTTCCCCGGATTACCAGGGTGAAACACGAACTGCTCAAGACCCTTGCCGGCCTGCCTTCGCATGTCCGTTTCGGAATCATGAACTTCAATCACCAGATCGGATTTTTCGGTTCTGCGCCCCCGCCTCTTCCCCAGGAGGATGACAAGATCATCAAGCATTCCGCGACCCCGGGACTGGTCATAGCGTCAAAGGCCAATAAGGAAAAGGCCTACCAGTGGGTAAGGGGATTGAAACCATCGGGTGCCACACGAACGGATCTCGCTGTTGCGCGCGGATTTGAAATACCCGATATCGATACGATCTACCTGCTGACCGACGGGGCGCCGCGCGATATCAGGAACCAGAAGATCGCTCCCGAGCTCGTTCTCCAGGTTGCCAGGATCTGCAACCGTTTTCGCAAGGCCCGGATTCACACCATCGGGTTCTCCCAGGCGGGCTCCACCATGCAGCAGCTTTGTCGTGACCTTGCCGGGCAGAACGATGGCAAGTGCGTCCTGCTGGAATAGCGCAGGGTCAGGGTATAAAGATCTTGAAGAGCATGTGGGATGCCTGCCAGCTGCCGTAGAAAAGCCCTCCCCATAGAATCGCCCAGAGGGGAAGGGTTGCCAGCTTGCTGGCGAGGCCGGGCCCGGGGTTTCTCTCCAGCCTCGACCGGGTGATGGCCGGTATCGGGCTGGATTTTTCTGTAAGGGGCGGCGCATCTTTTTCAGCAGGTTTGAGATCTTCCGGAGTGGATTCTTCCTTGAAGTCCCCCTTGACCTCGATGACATCCCGGTTGTTCTCGATGACCGTGATCACGGGTTCGATCAGTTCGGCGGCGCTGGGCCTTTCCGCAGGTTCCTTCTCGAGCATCTGTGAGAGCAGGTCCGAGAGCTCTTCGGGAATATCGGAATTGATAAGACTGGCGGGGGCCGGCTTGAGTTCCTGGTGTTTCCTGAGGATCTCCCGGGCATCTCCCTCCCCCATGACAGGAGTTCCCGTCAGCAGTAAATACGAAACGGCAGCGGCGGAATAGGCCATGGATTTGTCGGGCATTGCAGGCTCGCCGTTTTCTTCCTCGCAGAACTCCGGTGGAAGGTAGTTGGTATAGGCAGGGATATGGCAGAGCGAACCGCTTCGGGTGCTCAGCAGGGTCGGTAATTCAAGGGCTGAGGCCGAGAGAGATTTCCTGCCGTCTGCGGCAGGATGGAGGCAGAACTGGTCGAGGCTCAGGGGACCGCAGATTCCGGGTGCAACCCTGCATTTCTCCAGGGTGATTGTCAGCAGCTGACTCACCAGCTGGAGTCTTGCCTCAAGAGGCTCGGCCAGCAGGTCTTCCAGTTGATTCCCCAGCGGGACTCCGCCATGTGACCTCTGTACCAGGTAGCTCTTGGAACTGTCAGAGAAATCTGAAGTGACAACTCCATCGATAAGGTCATGTTTCAGCTCGGAGGCGGAGTCTACGGCGCTTTTCACCGTTTCGAGAAGCTCACCGGAAGGAAGCTGCTCCGCGGCGAAAAGATCTATGCGCACCGGCCGGTCCAGGGCTGACTGGTAGGCATTGTAGACAAAGAGTCCGCTTTCTTCCCTCGCC
>JAYGDV010000545.1:0-3735 GCA_046582735.1 Planctomycetota bacterium | reverse complement strand
ACCCTGCGCCAGACCGGCAAGAGAAGCGGCACGGTTCCGTATATGAGCCCTGAGCAGTTTCGCGGGGAACTCTCCACTCAAAGGAGCGATATCTATTCGCTGGCATGTACGCTTTACGAATTAATCTCCGGTTCTCCTCCTTTTTACACGGGGGATATCGCCTACCAGATCATGCACATCGAACCGGCTGAGCTTGAAGGTGTTCCGCGTACGCTTTCGGAAACAATCCTGCGCGGCCTCTCCAAGGAGGCCGATGACCGCTTCGAGTCGGTGGAGGAGTTTGTCGCAGCTCTCGAGGGCCGGAAAATCCCGAAGCCCGGAAAGAAAGACCGGCGGGTGCTGAGGCTGGCTTCGATGGCTGCAGCCGGCTTTCTCTTTGCGCTTGTCCTTCTTCTGGTGACCGGTGGAGACCCGGACCCCCCTGGAGAACTCAACACCATAGTCAAGCCCACCCCAGATAAACTCCCGGGTCCTGCGGGAGTAGACTCCGGCAGTACGAATGCTGGCGGGGCTGAATTGCCAAATCCTGTCGAGCGTCCCCTGGTGACGCCGGTGGAGAAAAAGACCCGTACCGATCTATTCCGAACCTGGCTGGCGGGGGAACTCGAGCAGCAGCTGCCGGCCAATGTCGGTCGTGATTACGGAGAGTTGATTGCGGGTGAAATTCCCTCCATTGATATTCGTCTCGCTTTTACTAAAAACGAAGCGAATCTCGATGGGGAGCTTCTGCAGCGTCTTGTATTTCTTGTCGCGCCAGTTGCCGAAGAGGAATCCCCGGCTTCCGGGGAGAGCCCGGCAGAGCCCCGCAAGGTGCGCGGCGTGCTTGCATCGGGGGAGGACCTGTTCAGCTTCAAGTTCAGCGCTCTTGCCGGCGGATCTTATAACCTCTCTGCCTACCTTGAAGATACCGAGCCGGGTGCCTCAGTGTCCCAGGACCAGCCCCTGCTGGAGAAACGGCCGCTGGTGATCGACCTCGTACCCCCTTCCTTCGAGGTGACGGCCCGGGAAATCGAGGGCCTGGTTCATCCCGAGCTGGCACAGAAGCTCGAATTCACTACCTTCGAAGAGAATATCAAGGTGGGACTCAATACGGCCGGCAGTTCGGATATCAAGGGCGCCTGGTACAGCCTGCTTCTGCCCGATGGCGCGAGCTCTGAGGAAAAAGAGCTGGAGGACCTCAGCGATTGGCAGGGACCATCGCTTTCCCCGGGTGAGTCGAGGACGGTTCGCGTTTATGTCGTGGACAAGGCTGGTAACCGCAGCGAGAACACTGATGTCAACTTCCGCAGATTGAAGCTCGAGCTTGAGCAGTTTCGAACCGTTGAAATTATCGGCAACCTGGCGAAGGTGGAGGGCCTCTTCAAGGTAGAGGGCGCGATCTATCCGGATCTCCAGTTCTTCGCCAACGGGGAGAGGGCGGATGTCCAGTGGTCGGTTCGCACCCCGTCTCCGCCGCCAGCGGAACCTTCCGGCGAGGAGCCGGGCAAAGGGGAGGATGAAGCTGGAGCAGTGGAGGACGCCTCAGCCGGGGAACCTGCAGCCGGGGAGGCTCCCGGCGATGAGATCGTTGAGCTTGATCCAGGGGCGACAAGAACCATAGAATTCGAGACAGAAATCCCCCTGGCCAGGCCCGACAATACGCTTTCGGTCAAGTATTCCTGGAAGGACAGGAGCCCGATTTCTTTCGGAAAGGCCGGTACGCTCGAACGCGTGCTGGCCAGGGCGCCGGAGATCGTCCTGCGCACTCCCGCTCTCGATGGCGCATTGAAGTCCGAAGAAAAAGACGGCACGGATGTAGCAGGCCCGAGGGAGATCTATACGCGCGAAGCCGCCCTGGCTCTCGAAGGTGATGTCTCCCCGGTTTTTGCGGGCCTCAAGGTGATGCTCTGGACCAACAACAAGCTGGGAACCAGCACCCAGGAGGTGACTGTGGACCCTGCAGCCGGCGGCTCGGGGGGGCGTTTCAAGACAATAGTCAATCTCGTGCCCGGGCAGGAGACGAGGGTCGAGGTCCGCTGTTTCTACATCACCGATGAGAATGAATTGCCCACCATGGTCGAGCCTCTTTCTGTGTATTGCGACCAGGAGTTGCCCAAGGTGAAAATCACCACGCGCGAATCCGGTGACCAGCTGCTGGTCCTGGCCCAGACAACCGAGGAGCTCAGCCAGCTGAGAGGGCGCCTTGGAAGCAGTGATGGTGGCGCAGCGGAGCGCTGGACAACTGTCACCCTCGCCACTCCACTGGAGACCGGAGAGTTTCTTTACACCTGGAGTATTCCACTGCAGGAACGCGCGGTGCCGATCCACCTTGAGATGACCGACCTGGCGGGGAATGTCGCCGAACGGCGTTATGACTACACACCCCTGCCGCTGATTGCCGAGCCGATGCCGGAGGGCGCCAAGGCGCCGGCAGTCGGTGTTGTCCCGAAGACTCTTCCTGCCGGAACGATCATCCTGCGTGGCCGTTTCCTGCGGGAGGTGGGCATGGAGTTCGTCGTTTGCGGGTCCTCCCGCCTGGAGATGAGCAAGACCGAGATATCCGAGAGCTGCTGGTTCCGGTTCCTGAACGAGAAAGGGCTGCGTGGGGAGGATGACCGGATCGGCAAGCGCGAGAACCCGATGGTTCTCGGTAACCAACCCGTGGAGTTGATCGCTCAATTTGTCGAGTGGTTTGGTGAGCAGGCGGCCGATGGCTATTCCTACTCGCTCCCGAGCGTCGACCAGTGGCTCTGTTCCTTCACCGGGTCCAGGACGGCGGAGAAGGCAGCCGACGAGATCGAGAAGTGGTTCGAGGAAGATGGTTTTGTCTTCCAGCAGCAGGAGCGTTATGGAAAGAACAAGGTCAGCAAGATCGGCTCGCGCCCGGCTAACGAGACGCCCACCGGCCTGCTGGACATGGAGGGGAACCTCCAGGAGATCGTGCTGAACTCACAGGGGCTGCATGTCGTTCTTGGCGGCCATAATCAGCTGGATGATACCGATAGTATATTCGGGGCCTGCCTTGCTCCGAGGAAGCTGGATGAAGCCGCGCGTCAACTCCAGGGAGGGTTTACCGGTTTTCGTCTCTGCCGCGAGCCCGTGTCGGAGCGTTGACGGCATGAATGAAGCGCAAGCCAGGAATACCGGATCGTATTTTTTCAGAGCCCTGGTGGTGATGGCGCTGCCGGTTGTTTTCGCCGCCGCTTCATTGCAAGCCCAGGGCGCGGAAGATCCCATCGAGCCGTTGTTCAACTGGGACCTCGTCTCCCTGGAGCAGAACAACCAGCGCTTCAACGGCAGTGTCCTGACGGGGTTTCACTCGATTCGTTCCGCCGGGGTCACGCCGCTGGGAGGATGGAAACTCGGCGTGGGGCTGCTCTATACAGGCGAAGAGCAATTTGTCCGATCGGTGGGGGACAGCCTCTTTCGCCGCAACGAGGTCTACCTCAACCCCAAGCTGAACATGGGATTGTTCGAGGACATCGAGTTCGGAGCCGGCCTGGTGGCCGCTTACGCCAATGGCCGCGAGCTGGTCGATGGGCCGGGTGGGGCGTTTACCGAGGACCGCGAGGAAGGAGGTCTGAGCTCGGCTGACCTCGGTGTGAAATGGAAGTTCTACGATGACCGCCAGATGCGGTTCGCCCTTTCCTTCGACACTCGTCTCTCCCTCAACGAGGACACCTTCGGCATGCTGCGGGGCAATTACTACAATATCGAGCTTGATACGGACTACGCAGTCACCAGCCGTCTCAGCAT
>JAYGDV010000473.1:0-9729 GCA_046582735.1 Planctomycetota bacterium | reverse complement strand
GCCGGGCTTCCCTGCTCCTGCCTCCAGGTCGATGAGGCGAATATTCCGGGAAATCCGGAGGATGCTCCGATGGCCGCCCGTGCCATCAACAAGGTTTTCGAAAAGGTCGATACCGGGACCGAGAAGGCGGTGCACTTCTGTTTCGGCAATTACGGGGGACAGGTGATCCAGGGTGGCACCTGGTCCAGCCTGGTCAGCTTCCTCAACGAGCTCCAGGTTGATCATCTTGTTCTCGAGCTGGCCCATCGGCCAGAGGATGACCTCCAGGCCCTGGCGGAAATTGACCAGCGCCTGAAGATCGGGATCGGGGTTGTTGATATCAAGGTCAACCATGTCGAGACGGCCGAGGAGGTGGCCGCTCGTATCGAGAAGGCGGCCTCAGTTCTCGGCCCGGAGCGGATTCGCTTCGTTCATCCGGATTGCGGCTTCTGGATGCTCAAGCGCAGCATCAGTGATAGAAAAATCGCGGCCCTGGCTGAGGGCCGCGATCTGTATCTCGGTATCTGACTTCTTCGCGCTCTCAGGCTGCGCAGTTCCCGGCCGATTCGCAGGGGAGGTCATCGTCCCTGGCTTCATAGGGACCGCATTCCGGGAACGGGGCCGGCGGTGTATCACCTCCATTGAAGAGGAAGTTCAGCAGGAAGACCGAGTCCGAGAGGTCAAGGGACCGATTCCCGGTGGAATCTGCCGCCGCCAGGCAGGAAGGGCCCTCTCCGCCCATGAAGAGATGGGAGAGGATGAAGATCGCATCGGTGAGGTTGACCATGGAGTCATCGTTGGCGTCCCCACGGATGAAGCTGGTTTCATCAGTCTGCAGGGGAGCGCATTCGGCATCGAGGACATCGAGAGCCGTTCCGCCGGGTCCTGCGAGGATGACGTTGTCGAGGCAGGCTTCATCTGCGAGGATCTCGCCGACAGTGATCACCAGCAGGGTTCCATCTGTGTGAGGGACGCTGTCGCCCTGCATCGAAAAACCAAGAACCCGGTTTTCACTGAAGAAGATGTCAAATCCGGCCTCCTCGGAGAGTCCACCTGAAATCCCGGCGATGGTGAAGCCGGTGACGTCAAACTGGAAGCCACGAACCGGTTGCGATGATTCCAGGACGATTTCCACCGTATAGGCCTCGAGATCTACGTCCCCAACGCAGAGACTGACGGTAGCCTGCGCAGTGGCAGGGAAAACCGTGGTGGCCAGGGCAATACAAAAAAGCAGCACGTTCGTTCTGACGGTCATGATCTGTACGTTCCTTATTTTCCGCTGAGTGCGCGCCCCAGAATGCGACTCAAAGTTGCGGTACTGAACGAAGCCCAACGACCGGTAGAGCTGCCAGCAATTCCCGGTCCCCAGAATTGTACTGCACAGGGAATGATTGCATCAATTAATTGGTGAAAATCCGGCGCCTGGTGAAAACCTTTTTCCTCGGGGCAGGGAGCTCTGGACTGGATAATGGTCTTCGGTAGGATAGTAAGTTGATTTTACCGGGGCTTTGCCTGCAGGCGGGTTCCGCTTGTCTCAAAGTTCCACACACCTTGTGAGCGGCTTTCAGGGTCGATTTGCTTCATTTTCGAGTGCAAAAAACCCTTTGAATCATGGTTCATCCAGAAGACCAATTAGTTGGCAGGGTCCTGGGGGGGTACAGGATTGATGAGATCCTGTCGACCGGCCCGATGGGGAAGGTCTACAAGGCCTTCCAGCTCAGCGTAGAGCGCTACGTGGCCCTGAAGTTCCTGGCAACTGCGTTACTCAAGAAATCAGAGGTGACGGAGGCCTTTGTCGAGGGCGCAAAGGCTGCGGCGAGCCTGAACCACAGGAACATCGTCAGGGTCCACGATGTCTGCAGGGAGGAAGGATACCTCTTTTACAGCATGGAGTACGTGGGTGGAGGCAGTTTCCGGGACCGGATCGGGGTAAAGGGGCTGCCCGCTTCCGCCTGGCCTGGAGTGCTCTGGGGAGCCAGCTCGGGCTTGCTGCATGCCCAGGAGAAAGGTGTTTTTCATCCGCAGCTCGTTCCTGAGCACTTCCTGTTCAGCGAAACCGGTGAGGTCAAGATACTGAACCTGGGCCTGGCGGCAACCATGGAACCGGCCAGGAGAAAGCTCGGCGTCAGGTTTCACGATTGGGTCTTTTATTCTCCGCCGGAAGAGTCCGGGGGCTCCCGCAACAGGAGACAGGGGGAGGTGTTCACTGCGGGGTGCTCCCTCTACCACGTGATGGCAGGGGAGCCTCCCTTTGCCGGCACCACGGTCGAGCAGGTCGCGGCCCGTAAAATAAGTCGCGACCCAATAGGGCTTCAGCAGAGAGCGAGCATGGCTTCGGCTGAGGTTTCTGAGATCGTGGAAAGGATGATCGAACGGGACCCGGGGCTTCGCTACAGCGATTTTTCCGAATTGAACGAAGCGGTGAGCATCCATTGCGAGCCGCGGTCGGAGGGTGCGTATTCCGGGAGAAAGATCCTGGCCCTGGCTTTGAGCGCACTGCTCCTGGTCGCTGCTGCCTGGTTCCTTTTCAGGCCAGGCGATCGAGAGGAACTGCCCCGGGGAGAAATCACAAAACCGTCTTCGGTGCCTTCTAGGCAGGAGTCCTCTCCTGCCTCCATCTCCGGTAAAGCTGCTGAGCCTGTTCAGCAGCCAGTCCGCGACCCGGAACCGGTAGCTGCCCCGCCCGTTTCGAAACCGGTCAAGACAGCCCAGCGGCCTGCAACGGTGGATAAGAAGGAGACTGCGCCTGTATCACCGTCTGATAAATCAGGCCTTGATTTTTCCGAGCTGGTCAAGCGCGGCGATGATTGGCGGATCTTTCTCGGCAGGATTTCCCCTCCTGCCGGGTGGAATCAACCCGACTTCGATGACTCAGGATGGGATTCAAAGCCATCCGGGTTCGGGTACAGCTCCTCGGAGTCAGAGCTGGCGACCGTAAAGACCCGTCTTGATGACATGCCCACCGAAGGGTACCTGTCGGTCTATATTCGCAAGTCCTTCCAGGTCGAAGATCCCAGAGGGGTCAGCAAGTTCAGGCTCAAGCTCCTCATAGATGATGGCTTTGTGGCTTATCTCAACGGTGTCGAGGTGGCGCGGCATAATATCAAGGCTGAAAACCAGGGCTTTGATATGCCGGCTGACTATGTTGAAAACCCGGAAGGCGATCTGCGTTCTTATGATCTAGGGAAACACGTTTCCCTTCTTCACCCCGGCAGCAACGTTATTGCCATCCAGGGACACAACCAGAGCCTGAAGAGCACGGATTTCGTGCTGACTCCAACGCTGGAAGTTCTGACAACCAGGCTGCGGCTGAGCCCCGGGGAGCTGGCCGACCTGGAGTTGGAGCTCTCGCTGAAAGCTGAAGAGCAGGTGGGAGGCTATCTCAAGCTGAGGGATTATCGCAGGGCCCTCGACAGTGTCAGTGACCTGGAATTTCGATTCAAAGGATACCAGGAGCTTGAAAAATGGGAGAAGAAGGTTCTGGACGGTATCGAGAGCGACCTGGGGGTGACTATTCTGCGGGCTGAGAACCTGCTTGAGTTGGGTGAGTTTGAAAAGACAAGGGAATTGGTCAAGGACTTCAACAGCCGGACTCCACGTAAATACAGGAAGAGAATCCAGCCGATTCTTGATGTAGTCACAATTGGCGAGGGGCTTGCCAAGGGGGCGGTGGAGACCGTTGCGAGTGCCGAGGTGGCTGTCCTGGTGGCGATTGAAAATGGCAACTTCGATGCCGGGGCGAAAATGCTTGCAGGAATTCCGGCGGTGCCGGTGAAGTCCCTTCAGGGGGGAATTGACAGGGCCAGGATGGCATTGGTGACAAGCCGGTGGGCCTGGGAGAAGATATTGCTGGGGCTGAGGAAATACCGTGGCAAGCGGGAGCTTCTCGTCCCCGTCGAGCCGGCCGGTGAGGACGGGGTGGTCCCTGCCTTGTGGCTGCAGAGCTATAAGAAGCCTGATGGAGTTGAAGTCCCCCTGGTATTCCAGCGTAAGTCAGGCGAACTGCACAAGTGCGAACTGATCGATTTGCCGCTCCCTGCGCTGCTGGCTTTTCTGCGCGCGGGGGTTGCCCGCAATGAACCTGGCAAGGTGGATAAGGCTGTCCAGCTCTATGGAGAGGAGGCAGGGGTTATCGGGATCGAGGTCCTGTTCCTTTGCAGGAAGGGGCCTAAGTTCGCCCTGGACAGCCTGGCCAGAGTTGCTGAGAAGGACAGGGGAGGGTTTGAAGAAGGGATCAATTACCTCGGCAAGCGCCTCCTTGAGAGCAGCGTTTCACAGGCCACAGCCTTCGCAAAGATTGTAGGGGAGGAAGATGGAGCCGCTGCGGACAAGGAGGCTGTTGACTGGCAGGTCTTTCTTGAAAGTATCGAGGATCTTGTCAGGCGGCACAGAACCCTCTCCTATTACAAGGAGTTCCGCGAGGAGATCCAGGGCCTCTATTCCCTTGCAGCAGTTAATGTGCTGAAGGGTTCCGGGCTCCGGGGGGTTGTTGCCGGGCGGGTCAAGGAAAGGAACCTTGCGAAGAAAAGAGGCATCATCCAGTTGAGCTATGATTTTTCTTCCCAGGATCAACTGGCTGATTTCTCAGTTATGGAAGGGGCGGCGCGCATTGAGGATGGGCTCCTCGTGCTCAGCGGCGAGTGTCGTCTCCTGCATGGTAATCCGTTCAGGGACGCCATCGAGGTCAAGCTGGTGGCTGTGGGCTATACCCCCACGGCCCCGAACATCAACATAGCCCTGTGGACCCATGAGGGAGAGGTGGTTACCTCGGTGTTCAAACCTGTTCCTGACCCGGCAGCGAATCCTGATCCTGAAATCGAGGAGGAACTCGATGTCCTCCCGACCGACTACCTGGCCTTCTGTCTCGGCTATGGCAAGGATGCCCTGTTGAGAGAATTTGGAAGTGACAGGGACCTGCCGATTTCCCCTGCTTTTGTGATTACTTCCGGAGCCAGGGGCAAGAGGATCCCCGTGATAAGCATGGGGGATGGGGGTGCGCGGTTTGCCTACACCTACTGGGCCGAGGCAGTCGGCAACAGGATCGGGGGACGCCAGAACGTAACTCTCTCACTCGGGCCAAAGACCTTTTCCTGGACCACGAACTCTTTGAAGGTCCATCGCCTGGCCCAGCGTAAGAAAACCAGGCTTTTCCCCTGGCTCAGCAAAGCCAATCCCCTTGGGTCAATAACCCTGTTCACCAATGGTAATGAGAATTACTACGATTACCTGGTTGTCGAGGCTGAGCTGGATCCCGGCTGGCTGGAGATTGAACGCAAGCGGCGGATCGGGGCTGATTTCGCTGCTCTTGAGGCTGGCAGCTAGCCGGCGTTCCCGGTGGATTCCAATGGGAAATCCTCTGCAAAATTTAGATGCACCTCAGCTAATTCATCCTTAATCTTGATATTTAGTCAGTCAGGTAGGGGCAGGGGCGCCTCTCAATCGATGGCGCGCCTAGTGCCGAGGCTGGACTTTTCGGATGGTCCCGGTTCTGCGGGTAAAACCAGATCTTAAAGGCAGTAGTGAGGCTATGTGGGACAGTTGTATAAAAATCAATTCAGGGCAGATAAATCATCGGCCGGACAGAGGGGTTCCGGTAACACGGAAGGGAAGGCTCTTTCCGGGGTGGTCTTTTTCAAACCCGGAAAGTGAGGCTTGCAGGGATTTTCTCAAAAACATAGTATCGTGGTCCTTCGATTCACGGGAATCAAATTTCAAAGGGTGATTGACGCGGGTTTTCTCTATTAACTTAAGGAGATATGGGTGATGAATTTTAAGTGTATCGGCGCCCTGGTGGCGATGTTGGGTTTTCTGGTTTCGGGGCAATGTTGGGGGCAGCAGGTTGAACTGTCCTTTGTCGGCGACGCTTGTGATGGAGAGATCACCGGGAATCCCGGTTCTGTTCAGAGCGTGTCTCTTGGTTGCAGGTTGACTACTTCGAACGCCGGTAACAGGGGAGGAGCCCAGGGCTGGTCGATCAGTCTTGCCGCCGAGGGAGGAACCATCACCGGGATCACCACCGATGGCACCGTTGGCGCCGATGCAGCCCAGGGTGGACTCAGGCAGGTAGGTTTCGAAAAAACCGAAACCACGATCCGCTCAGGAATAGCTGGTGGAAGGAATGATTGCGACGGGCTTCTGGGCGCTGTGAGTGCGGTTGTCCTTTCGTTTACCATGCCGATCACTCTTGACCCTGAAGGTTCCGCTACGATCGCCATGGTAGAGGTTGAGGCAGAGGCTCCCGCCGGCCCCGGTGATTGCAATGCAGTAAGAGTGTTTTTCGGAGATGGTTGTCGCGGAGCGGGTCAGCCTGTACGCAACGCTGTCACCCTCGATGCAAACACCTTCATTCCTACACTCGGCAGTTGCTCCTACAATGTTTGTGCTGCCCGTCCTGAGGACTGCAGCACCGCTGGCGATGAAGATGGCAATGGCCTCTCCGACTGTGACGACCCGGCCTGTTCCGCTGATCCGGCCTGTGTCACTGTCGATGTCGAGCTTGGTTTCGGCCGGAGTTGTGCGGCGGCCTCTGCGGGGGCGGGTGGAACCTACAACGAAATGGTCGATTGCACCCTGACCACCTCCAATAACGAGTTTGGCGTCGGAGCCCAGGGCTGGTCGATCAGTCTCGCCTCCGAAGGCACCACCATTGAATCCATCACGACCGATGGCACAGCCGGGGCCGATGTGGCCCAGGGTGGAGTTCGCTCCGGTGGATTTGAGAAAAGTGAAACCACCTCGCGAGCTGGAGATAGAAGCGATTGCGAAGGGTTCAATGGAGCCGTCAGTGCCGTCGTGCTTTCCTTCACCATGCCCGTGACTCTCGCGATCGAAGGCAGCGCGGTTATTGCCAGGGTTGGTGTGACCGGGCAGGTGTCCGACCAGGCAGGAGTCTGTTCCCAGGCTCGTCTTTTCTACGTCAATGGTTGCCGGGGAGCGGGTCAGCCTGTGGCCAATGCGATCACCATCCAGGCCCAGACAAAGGTCCCTGGTCTTGGCAGCTGCAGCTTCCAGGTCTGTGCGCAAGAAGAAGCTGGTGGGCTGGCAGAGTTTGAACTCGCCTTCTCAGGTGATAATGACGAGACAATCGAAGGCGTCTTTGGCCTGGACTTCACCCAGACGGTTGATTGCACCGTGACGACTACCGAGAACCAGACGAAAGTCGGAGCCCAGGGCTGGTCCATCAGCCTTGGCGCAGATCCCGGCCTCAGCATCGTAGGCATCACGGTCGATGGAACAGCTGCGGCCGACGAAGCCGGAGGTGGCCGCCGTCGTGCGGGCTTTGAGAAGACTGAACTGACCACGGGAGCTGGCAATGAAGGCGCGTTGAGCGCGGTTGTGCTTTCCTTTGTCGAACTGGTCACGCTTCCAGCCACGGGTACCGAGGTGATCGCGAAGATCGATGTCTCCTGTCCCTTCCCGGAAGTGGATGTTTCCGAGACCAAGGTTGTCAGATATGTCGATGGCCGTCGTGGCGTCGGGCAGCCGGTGGACAACGTCATCACGCATGAAAACTTCGGTATTCTTCCCGATAAGACACCTTACGAGGTGACCTTGCTGGGCATTGATGAGAATGCCGTGACCTACGACTGTAACACTGACGGACGCGTGAACATTGCCGATGCGCAGTGTATGTTGAACTGGCTGTTCCTTGGTGGGCCCGCTCCGGGTTGCCAGGATTCCATGGATTTCAATGGAGATGCACGGTTGAATATCGCTGACGGTATCTCGGGCTTGAACTACCTCTTCCTTGGTGGTCCGCCCCCTGCTAGCGGTGTCGGTTGCCAGCCTTATCCCAATTGTGATCTGGAAGACGCCTGCGCGATCTAAAGCGCTTTTAATCGGCTGAAAATCCCCGGAAACCCTTGCGGCTTTCCGGGGATTTTTTTTTCTGCTCTTTTGGCAGCCTGGCGAAATGTCAACCAGTTGAAAGGTCCTGGGAAATGCCTCAATATTGCTTCAGATAGCTTTTTACAGCCTTCTGACGCATTAATAAGATGCCGTTGTGGAATTTGACCTATATCCTTGGGTACAGGTTATTTACACAAAGGAGGTAGGGGAGCCTCTTAATCAGCGGGAACCTATTGCATGATTTGGGTTTTATTGGTAGATTTGCTAATTCACGATTAGTTCGGGTCTATGTAATCCCGCTGAGATTTTGTGGGATTCGTCTTTACTATCCGGTTACGGAGCAATTACTTGCCGGTTACGGAGCAAGTACTTGAGAAATCGGGTTTGCGGGACGACTCCTGCGGTATCTGCAGCAGGGAAGGGTAGGTATGGTTTTCAAGCGCCTTAGCGGCTTTCATTTACTACGGGGCTTTATTGTCGTCGTAAGTATTTTGGCAGCAGGACATTGCTGGGGGCAGGAAGCTGATTTTGAGCTCAGCTATTCCGGCGATAATGGCGATACGATCAGCGGTTTCTTCGGAACGGATTTTATCCAGACCGTGGATTGCACCCTGACCACCTCCGCAAACCAGACCGACCTTGGAGCGCAGGGCTGGTCGCTCAGCCTCGCCGCCGACCCCGGGCTCTCGATTGTCGCTATTACGGTGGCTGGGACTGCATCGGACGATGAGGGCGCCGACGGACTGCGCAGAGGCGGGTTTGAAAAGAGTGAACTGACTGAAGGCAAAGACAACCAGGGGGCTGTGAGCGCGCTGCTCCTCTCTTTTTCTGAGTTGGTTACGCTCCCTCTCAATGGAACCGAGGTGATCGCGAAGATCGATATCCAGGGCCCTTTCCCAAAGGCTGGAGTGACTGAGACCAGGACCGTAAGGTATGTCGATGGGCTCCAGGGTAGCGGGCAGCCGGTAGATAACGTGGTAGCGCACTCCGATGCGGATGTAGAGCCTGTAAAGACACCCTACGAGGTAAGAATTACCGGTACCAGCAACAACGCTGTTACCTACGATTGCAACACCGATGGGCGGATCAATATTGCTGATGCCCAGTGCATGTTGAACTGGTTGTTTCTCGGCGGACCCGCCCCGGGTTGCCGGGAGGCGATGGATTTTAACGGAGACGTCCGTTTGAATATCGCCGACGGTATCTCCGGTCTCAACTACCTCTTCCTGGGTGGTCCCGGGCCTGTGGCTGGGCGTGGATGCCAGTTCTATCCTGATTGTGAAATTGAAGCACCTTGTGAGTGACCGCCGGCAGGCAGCCTCATCCAGCAGGGTTACTTCCCCAGGTGCATGAGGAGCCCAGCCCTGCGGCCTTTGAGGGACTCGTTCGGGTCCGCTTTCAATATTCCTCTCCGGGCGATAGAATAAGTGAAACATTTCCCGCTCCTTCGCACCCTGGCAGGTGTTTAAAGTGCCAGTTGGCGATTCGATCGGTTTGTTGTGATTCAGTAGTTGGAGTACCAGGTATGAAGTGTTTCCTTCCGGTTCTGATTGCGTTCCTTTTGCCGGGGTTGCCCGCTGTTGGCAGCGCGCAGGAAAAGCCTGCAGTTAAGGCTGAGTCCCGCCAGGGTGGAATTGCCTGGTACGGAACCCTCCAGAGCGCCCTGGGGGAAGCCAAGCGGACCGGCAAGCCGATTCTCCTGGTTTCAGCCGCCCCTCATTGCCACAACATCTCCGGCATCTGGTGACCCGGTAAGCAGCGCATGGACAGGAGTTTCCTGTCCGACAAAGGGATCATTCGCGCATCGAGGCAATTCGTTTGTGCCAGGCTTGCAACCTACGAAGACAAGGAAGAGGCGGAGTATCTCAGCGGGATCTTTCGTGGCAGAAGCGGTCAGCTTGA
>JAYGDV010000469.1:0-1948 GCA_046582735.1 Planctomycetota bacterium | reverse complement strand
CGACGCTCTTCCGATCTTCACTTCAAAGAGTATGCCCGCCCAACCCGGAAGCAGGGAGCCGCCAGCCGATGAAACTCCCAGACAAGTATTCCCCCTGCAGCGAAAAACGGCAAATTACCTGCCTTTTCAGGCCGTTACCGGAACCCGGAAGGCCGAAAAAGGACTCAGCTTTCCCCGCCTTCGTCGGGATCGTCCTCCTGCAGCTCGGAGGCAAAGCGATCCTGGTCATAACCAATCGCATCCAGGATGCACTGCTGCAGCCAGGTAAGAAGATGCAGGAGCGCGAGATCTTCCTCCAGGGGCTCATCGGGATCAATCGAAGCGCTCCAGTCGTTCTCGGTGATGTCGAGCTCGATGCCGAGGTAGAGCCGCAGGTCATTGAGAAAAGCCAGCCATTGCCCCACCGCCTCTTCTGCAATCAGGATCTGGATCCCTTCCTGGGAAATTTCAAGGTCTTCCAGGGTTCGCTTGAAGGTCTCCATGCTCTCGCGCTTGCTGCGGCGGAGATCATCGCCGAGCAGCTTGCGATACTCAGCCTCCCGGGAGCTGTCCTCGTAGGCGATGGGGAACAGCCTCTCAACAACACGGCGGTTGAAACCCTCACGGGAAAGGAGCGCCTCGATCCGCTGGGGCATGGAGCAGAGAACCAGGCCCTCCGCATGGGGAAGGGAAAGGAGCAGGCTGCCATCTTCCTGTCGAACAACCGGGTTCATGCTCAGCTCATCCTGACTGCTTTTCAATGGTTGCCTGGAGCCCGTGACGGTGCAACCGGCTGACGAACATCTCAGCCTTCTCGAGCTCACAGCTGGTCAGGACCGACCGGCCCTCTCGATGCACCTCTATCATGTGGCGGGTCGCGAGCTGTTCGGAGAATCCGAACACCTTCTGGAACACATAGACGACATAGGACATGAGATTGATCGGATCATCCCAGACGATGACATCCCAGAGCCGGTCCCTGCGTGTGCTCGTCTTGGTCTCGACCTCGGGCAGCTGGACACCACCCGGCTTCCCGGCAACGAGAAAAACGTCTCCTGCCATCGCCATCACTTCTGTCGACATCGAGAATCCCTGTAAGATAAAAACACCCTTGAAGAAGAACCTATCTTACACGGGAATCCGCCCGGAGGCGAAGCCCGGTATCAGCCAGCGGGAGGAGCTTCGGCAGCACCGGCCGTTTCTCCGAGGGCGCCGGCGAGTCCCGTCGCGCCCTCGCTTCGAGACACGACTGCGGCGCAGGTGGTGTCGCTCCAGACATTGGTCGCTGTACGCAGCATATCAAGTGGCCGGTCAACAGCCAGCAGCAGGAAGGCCGCCTCGGTCGGCAGCTTCAGCGCCTCGAGGATCGTCAACATCATCACCAGGCCGGCCGAGGGTATTCCCGCGGCTCCCACCGATGCCAGCAGCGCCGTCAGCACCACGTACACCTGGATTGCCAGGGTAAGCTCGAACGGCTCAGGCCCGACACCTGAATAATACTGGGCCAGGAAGATCACCCCCATGCACTCGTAGAGCGCTGTGCCGTCCATGTTGACCGTAGCCCCCAGCGGCAGGCAGAAAGAAGACACCTTATCACTGGCGCGGCCGCCTTCCTTCACCGTTCTCATGGTGACCGGCAGGGTAGCCGCGGACGAGCTGGTGGAGAAGGCGGTGATGATCGCCGGCCACATGGCCTTCGCCCAGGTCAGTGGATTGACACCACCCACGAAACGCAGAATCAGCGGCAGGGTAATGCAGAAATGAACGGCAATCGCCAGCACCACGCAGCCCATGAACACGAGGAGATCCTCGAACACATCCATGCCGGTCTTGCCGACGACACGGACGATCAGGGCGACCACCGCAATCGGGATAAATTTCAGGATGAACTCGGCCATTTTCATCATCACCTCGAAGCCGGCTTCAAAGAGCTGCTTGAGGAGCCCTCCCCCGGGGCTTGTCAGCTTGG
>JAYGDV010000459.1:0-5203 GCA_046582735.1 Planctomycetota bacterium | reverse complement strand
CCAGACATCTCCTTCACTTGCGGCATTTCTGACAACACGCTTGTCCTTCGGGGAGCGGCCGGTCTTGACGCCTGAATTGGCTGCCAGCGCTCCGGTAGAACTGATTTTGGCCCCTTCCAGGGAAGCGCCAATTTCATAAAGCCGCGATGGACGCAAATTTGTGTATTCCGGATCGAATTGAAGACCGTGACCCTGCTCAGCCATTGATCTACCTGCCTGATTAATTTCCGTTTTAATATTTACCGTAACCCTGCTGCCCATCCAGCCAAAGCTGGAAGGCGAAACCTCACCACCATATAGACTTAGGCTCGAATAATCAAGCCCCCCACAAGCCAACCCGGTGTACTCCCCGGGCAGGTGACTGCAACGAGCCTATCCCCTGGGGTGAACGGTAAAGTCCGCCAGCTGCTGCTGCTTTACATAGGTACGGGTAATATCGACCGACTCCGAATCGCCCGACCGTCCGTATTTGAGGAGCCATTGCTGGCTGCGTTCGAAATACGTATCGAATTCCTCCTCCGACATCTCAATGGCGCTGTAGTGCTCGCGTCGAACCGTGAAAACCCGGCAGAGAGGATCTCCCCTGGAGATCTGAATTCGCTCCCGGGCCGGATCCAATTCGAGAACACAATGCCAGGGATAGGAAGCCGGGTACCAGTCGGTGTCCACCAGCGCGCTCAGAACCCTGAAAGGCCGGGAAAGATTCGGAATGTCACAAAAATAGAGCTGCTCGTTGCTCTCAGTGCGCATAAACAGAAAGGTGGAAACCTTTACCTGGTTTTCTATCTCAGGATAAACCTCCGGTGAAATCACATGGGGCAGCATCTGGTCCTCATCCCAGAACCAGGCATTTGCCTGGCTGAGGGGGGTATCCCCGGCCCCTTCCACCGCGGTATATTTCCAATCGCTCTTCAGGGTCAGGGGCGTGTCCAGATGCCACTTCTCATCCCGGCGGGAGAACTCGAGGTCGGCAGGACAGAGGAGATCCCACCCGAAGGCGTTGGCCCCCCGCATCGGCGGGCACTCCTCGGGCCAGCCCTTGCCGGGCTGCCTTTTACAGTAGGTTTGCCGGGCGGGAGCCGGGGCCGGGATCTCCGAACAGAACTTGTGATAATGAAGCATCTCAGCCTTCCTGGAAAATGGGCTACCGGATGACCAATTCAGTCCACTTGACGATGCCGGAGAATTTACCCGCTCCGGCCTGCCCATGCGAGGAAGAAGGAGCGGCCGGAGACCCCGGCCTTATTGCAGCCGGCTGGCGCTCTGATACACTATGAACCCCAATGATTAACAAAGGCGCCTTCTCAAACATAGTCTCCGGAACGCTGCTCACCACAGGAATCGTCCTGGCAGCTGCCGATGTCGGTGGGGCTTTCCAGGAGCTGGTACTGACCATAGGGCTCTTTGCATTCAGTGGCGGCATCACCAATGCCCTCGCCGTCAAGATGCTCTTTGACCGGATCCCCGGTCTCGTCGGTTCCGGGGTGATCCAGCATCAGTTTGCGGAAATCCGTGAAGAAATAAAACGCCTCATCCTCAATGAGTTCTTTACCGAGGAGAACCTGCGCGAATTTCTGCGGGAAAAGTCGGAGAATATCGATCTCCTCAGTTACCTCCAGGGACCCGGAGGCGGCAACCCGGCGGTAGCCTTCGTCGAATCGCAATGGGACAAGCTGACAAGCCCCGAGGTTCTTGACCCATTACTCGACAAGCAGGTCGACAAGATCTTCGAAAGCTCTGCCCTCGGAGGGCTCCTGGGCCTCGTGGGCAAGGACACGGTGCAGGGGATCATCGGCACCTTTGTTGAGTCCTTCACCAGTTCACTGAAGGAAAAGGTCCTTGAAAGAGCTGAGAATTTCTCAGCGAACCCATCAGAGCTTGGCGTCCAACTCGACGAAGAACGCCTGGTCTCCGATATCCGCCGTGAGGTTGACCGCCTTCTTGAAAAACGCCTGGAGAGCCTCGGGCCGGAACAGGTCAAGCACATCATCGAAGATGTGATCCGCAGGCACCTCGGCTGGCTGGTGGTCTGGGGCAATGTCTTCGGTGGCCTCATCGGGCTTGCCACCTTCCTGCTGTCGGGCGTACTTGCCTGAGCGCCCTGCCTGGGTCCGGCAGGCTCTCAGGGGCAAAGCTCCTCAGAGCCTGGATTGGGCGGCGGAATTACCATATTGCCCATGAACAGGAACCCCAGGAGAACGATCGGATCTGATATGTCGAGCGCACCGTCAGCGTTGACATCAACTGCCGGGGGACAGGTCTCCTCTGTCGGTTCTCCGAGAAAGAGACGGCTCAGCAGCCGGATGGGGTCGGAGATGTCGATGACCCCATCGCCATTGGAGTCACCGCGAACCCATACCGGGCTCGCCTCGGTGTAAAAGAAGCCGTCCTCATCAAAGACGCAGCCGTTCTCGGTACAGACCTCAACGCTCGCCGGCCCCTCTGTTTCACAGGCCGGCGCGACGACCTCAACGGTCTGGCCATCGTTGAGCAATTCGAACTCCGCATCACGGCCGCAGACCCGGACCGAGCTGATACCATCGGAAACATGGCGCCCTATGAAATAGAAGATGCGCCCGGGAGCACCCCTGTTGGTAACGTAGGTAACGATGACCGGCTCCCGTGTATCCGTAATGTCCACCTCCAGGTCCGTGGTCTCCAATTGGAGCACTCCCCCCCCGGGCCCCAGCAAACGGTTTTCAAGTGGCATGGGGCCTTCACGGTCCCTGAATCGAATCGCCGTCCTTACCGGGAGCCCTGCGCGCACCCGGTAGCGAAGGCTGGCGAGGACGAGATCCTCCGAAGGCGGCAACTCCAATTGCTCCTGCCCATCGGTGTCACAGATGAACACACAGGATATGGTTCCAGCCGCCTCATCGATGAAAACCCGCTGCCAGTCAACATCTCCCTCAGCCGGAAATACCGGGTCGCTGAACGCCAGGTAGCCGGAATCGTACTCCAGGGAGATGCTCCCCGCACTGACCGGCGCTTCGCTGCGACAATAAATATCCAGGGTGCCTTCCCCGTCCAGGATGGGCCGGGGCTGCAGGTCAAGCCAGCCGGTGGCCTGGGCATCGATACTTTCAACCAGCGGCGCCGCCACCTCGCCGTCATCCACCTCCATCAGCTCGGCATTGAAAAACAGGGATCTGTCCAGGCGTGAACGGTTGTAGATCTCGAGACCCAGGATATTCTCCCCTTCAACCAGCGATTCCCGGCAGAGAAACACATCTTCGGGCAAGCCACCCCGGTGATACCTCGCGAAGGAAGAGGAAGGAACTACGTAGCCGGGATCTCCCAGCCCCCTGCGGGCCACCTCGATGCCATTGATGTAGGCGATAAAGCCATCGTTGTAATCGATCCTCAGCAACAGGGATCTGCCAGCCGGGGGATCGGCAATGTCAAAGGCGTGGCGGGCGTAGAAGATCCTCTTGTTGACCGCAAGCATCTCGAGCTCGGTGGCGAGAGTGGTTGAGCCGAACCCGATCCCGGGAATGCCCTCGGCCCAGGCCCCTGCATCGAAAGGGCCCCGGTACCAGTCTTCTTCCGGGTCTTCCTCGGAATACCAGTAATTCCAGGGAGCTCCGGCAGGAATAAGGATCGAAGCGCCCGGCAGGTCACAGGGCAACTCATCGAAGGTGGGATCCCAGCTGGGCCGGCGATACGGGGCCGGCGGTACTGTCCCCTCAACGAGGGCTTCCCCCATACGGTTGAAATCCCATGGGTCGAGAACCCCGTTGTCATCGAAATCTGCCGCATCGGGACAGGAAAAAACCACCTCGTCACGAAGCCCGCGCAGCAGGAAGAGTACATCGTTCAAATTCACCTTTGCATCGCTGCCCGGTGGCCCCTCGACAAGATCACCGCGCGTAAAAAGGCGGCGGGCGAGCGCCTTTCCTTCCGCCACACAGAAGGGCTGCTGCTCAAGGAGGCTTGTCTGGTGGATCGGGGCAGGGCTTCCCTCATTGCTGGTAAAGAAGTCCCTGTCTTCATGATCAAAACAGATCGACTCGCTCTTGGGCTCGGCAGCACCCGCATTGGGAAGGATGATCCGCGGCTGGGAGAAGATCGATTCAAACGGAGCGCCTTCAGGAAGACGGTACTCCTGGACGGCCGGGAAGGTCCGAACCAGCATTCGCCGGCCGTCCTCGGTGAGATCGGCTGCCGTTACCAGGCCACCGATATTCATACTCGTAACCCTGAAGAGAGTCTGGACCGGCCCTCCTGGAGCACTGCTGGGAAAACGGTATACAACGGCAGGGCCCGATACCTTGGTGATGATATAGATCACCCCGGTGCGAGGATGAACAATCAGGGCCTCGTTGTTGGAGGTCCCTGTCGGGTAGCGAAAGCGGATGGCCTCCGATCTCTCCGCAACCAGTCTCTGCCCCAGGTTGGTGGAAACCAGCCGTGGCTCGGGAAGCCGCCAGATCACCAGCTCGTTGCGGTTGAGGGCGTTGTTCCCCGTATCTGCAATGAAGAGATAGGTACGGTCCGGATCAGAACCCGGACCGGTAGCGATGTCCTCGTAGTCGGTATTGCTGGCACCGGGCAGCCCGACCTCGGCCACAAGCGCGCCATCCTTCCTGACTGCGAACAGGCGGGCTGCATCCTTGGAATCGTTGTGGATCCAGAAATAATCCGGGCGCCCGGTGATGGGGACCATCCCGGAGATCTCGTTGACCCTCGCATCATTAATTGTACCGACGCGTACCGGCCGTGCATATTCCTGGGCCCACACGCTCTCCCGCTGCCAGCATGCCGGTAGCAGGCAGGAAATACAAACGATACGGCCGACCCACCTCCAACAGGTACCTGACAACATTTCAATCCCTCCCTGACCCCCAAGTATGGAGGAGTTTTCCGGCAGGGTCACCTGATTTTCAGAAACACCAGGGACTTTGAATCGCGCTTCAGGGCAACGTGCTCTGAGTACCCGTCAGAAATCCCGTCTGAACCGCTCCAAAGAGAGAATGGAGACGCGCCCCAGGCGTCACAACAGGTCGGGTTTCCTGTTTCAGTCGTCTTCGTCTTCATCGTCGTCTTCGTCGTCGTCATCGTCGTCATCGTCGTCATCGTCGTCATCGTCGTCATCGTCGTCGTCATCATCGTCATCGTCGTCATCTATCTGAAAAGGTGACCCCAGGAGCTCCAAAATTATACAAAAAAACTCCAAAAGTGACCCTGTTTGGATAACTTCTTG
>JAYGDV010000465.1:0-1865 GCA_046582735.1 Planctomycetota bacterium | reverse complement strand
CAAAGAGATCGCTCTTGAGCGATCTCATCTGCTTCTGCATCGTGTGGATCTCGTCATAGAGGGCCCGGGCCTTCTCATTTCCAGGCTTGTCCTTGATTCTTTCCAGCCTCAGGAGAAATCCCTTGGTCGCAAGCATGGCTTTTTCGCAGCTTCGCCTGAGCTCCCTGGTATCGATTTCCTTTTCCCTGGTCTGGATTGCGGTTAGCGAGTCAAAGCGTCCCTGGGCTTCCTTTAGAAGAGCCTCAGCTTCAAAAGTTTTGGCGGCGGGGACTTCGCCTTCCTTCGGGGCTTCCGGGGTTTTAGTTTTCGGTTTTACCGGGTCCGGCTGCCGGCGTACCCAGAGCTTGCCGTAGCAGGTATTGCACGTTGTCTTGCCGGTGAAGCGGCAGGAAGGGCAGATTCCCGCGGGGAGCTCGGTTTTGCATTTGTGGCTTCCTTTACCCCTGCAGCTCGGGCAGGGATAGGCGCCTTCGCCGCCGCACTTGGGGCAACGCTTTTCCCGGCTGCCGAATTTCCCATCGCCCCCGCAATATCCGCAGTTGATCCGCCCTGGACCGGCTTCATTGGGCTCTTCTGCATTCGGCTTGTTGCACTGGCGGCAGGGGCGCCGGCCTCCTCCTCCGCATTGCTGGCAGGTCTTGTAGAGCTTGCCTTTTCCATCGCAGGCTCTACAGGCCATCTTCCCCTTATCGTCGCATTGGCGGCAGCGAACGAAATCATCGCCCAGGGGCGGGTCGTCCTGCGCCTGTCCCTGTACCAGGAAAGCGGCAAGGACAGCCACAAGAGCGAGCAGGATGAGGGGGGAGTGTCGGGTTTGCATCGTGAAAATCGCCGATGACAGCAGCCTTACGACTTTCGTCACCTTCCGGGGCGTAAAAGGTTTAACTATTTAAGTTTATACTTTATGACCCGATCAGGCAACGAGGCTCGTAATTTGTTACTTATCAGGGCTTTCTGCGTTTCGCTCTTCCTGGTCGGCCATCCCCAGCCCCGCAAGCAGAGTCCCTACCACCGGGGCTGTGCAGGTAAACGAAGTGATGACCAGTGTCGCACCCAGCAGGAAGACGCCGGCCAGGCCGGAACCATCGCTGGCCTTCGAGGCCAGGTTGTTGACGCTTGCCGGGAGCCGTATGGTGAAAAGATCAAAGAAGCTCAACGCGAAGACCAGGAATACGACTCCGAAGATGATATTGAGAACCGCGCCCTGGGCGATAGAGATGATGACTCCGCCGATGGCAACTCCAACAATGATGAAGCAGAGAATAATCCCGAGCCCGTAACAGAGGGCCAGGGGAAGGATCCTGCCTTCTCTGGCCTCGGCCTGCTTGGTGAAGAAGGCGATGGTGATCGGGATCATGGGATAGGTGCATGGCATGATCAGCGCAAACAGGCCACCGAGAATGCAACTGGCCAGTAAGGCCCAGAGACCATCGGAAGTCTCCTCGGTAAGCTTCCCGCCGCTTTTCAACCAGTCGGCGAATCTTGTACTGCCGGGAGGGTCAGCCCCCTCGATTTTAGACACGACAACATCGGGCTGGGCAGGGTCAACGAGGATATAAACCGGTAAGGCTTTTGTGCCGGCCATTTTTTTCTGCAGTTGCGCAGCCTTTTTTTCCAGCTCTTCATTCTCATGGTCGGTGTGCAGGCGGATCTCGACGAACTTTTTCAGCAGGTCTTCATGCTTTGGGAAGATGGAGAACTCCATCTGGCGGCAATTTACTCATGTGAATCCTGTGAAGTTGATGAGGGTGAGCTTGTCACCGCGCGCCTTTGCCTGGCGGATTCCTTCGTCAAAATCGTCTTTCACGACCACCGGTTTGCTGGAATCTTCCGGCGCGGGAGGCGGGGGAGGAGCCAGGGCGGTC
>JAYGDV010000323.1:0-6267 GCA_046582735.1 Planctomycetota bacterium | reverse complement strand
TCCCTGCTCCCGCCGCCGGACCAGCCGCTTTCCCGACGGCCACCGGCCCTGCCGGCTGAATTCGCAGCGGCTTCGAGATTGGGTACATTGGCAAGGCTCCTGGGGCTGCGAACGCTTGTCGCATCGGCAGATGATCGAACGATCCGTCCCTCACCTGCTCCTGCTCCTGCGCCATCACGACGAAGCGTGGCACGCGTGGCGTTACCGCCTGACAGACCGGCACCGACACCGTTACCGGCAGGCTTGACCGAATCGGAACCCTTGATACTCCGGGTGATATTCTCACCCGATCGCATGATTTTCCCTGAACCGGAAGAAGGAGTCCGTATGCGGCTCCCGAAACGGCTCAAAACTCCGCTGTCCGCTTTCTTCTCTATCGTCGAAGGTGACAAGACACCCCGGCGAAGGAGATTCCTGCTTGCTGAGGTCCGGGCACTGGAAGCAGTACTGGACTTCACGCTGGAGGAAAGCGGCCTGCGAACAGGGCTTTCTACTCTTGCGCCACCACCACCCCCACCGCCGCCACCTGCACCCAGCAGAGACCGGGATGACCTCTTGATCACCGTCGCGCCGGAGGACTTGACGACCGGCTTGCTCGTCGATTTCGAGGTTCCGCCAAAGATGGTCCTGCTGCTGCCCCAGGGAGGAGAAGCTGCCCGCCGCACAGATCGACTGGAACTGGAGCCGGAGGGAAGAATACTCGACCGGGAGCTCCCCGATGGCTTAGCGGTTGAAAACCGGGTAATCGACGACTTTGCCTTCGAGGTCGTGGGCGATTTCGAGGAGGACGAGGTACTCGGCAAGCGGTAGGAGCGCGAAGAACTCGAACGGCTTGACGTACTCGGGGTACGAATGCTGGGCTTGCTGATACTGGGTGTTCTTACGCTCGGGCGGCTGACTATCGGTCTCCGGACTGTTGGCGTTCGGACGGTCGGCGTCCGAACGGTGGGCCGGCTGGAGCTTGAGCGGGAAGCACTGGGAGTCCGAACAGTGGACCGGCTGGGGGTTCTTACGCTCGGAGTCCGAACGGCGGGCCGGCTGGGGGTTCTTGCGCTCGGAGTCCGAACGCTCCTGGAGCTGCGCACTGAGCTGCTGGAAGACCTCGGCGCCCTGGTAGCGCGGGAACTGCTGGAGCTCCTGGTCGGGCTCGAACGGGTAGGAGCTGACCTGGAGCTGGAAGAACGGGAAGAGCTCGAGCGGGAGCTGCTGGACCCGGAACGAACTCTGAGTTGGGCAAAGGAATCCGCGCAAACGAGCATATCCAGAGCCAGCGCAGCTACAAAAACCACGATCAGGAAAGAAACCCGCTTCCTGAGTCTCATTACAGGTGAACGAAGCATCTTAACTTGTCCTCTTCTCAGACGTTAAAACCCAGTCCCATAAACAAGGCCGGCGCAGAAGAAAAGAAAGCCGACTCTCAACTCAGCCTCTTGTACTCCAAAGACTTAAGTGATTATAAGTCAGGAAGTAAAGTCCGAACTAATCTAATCCGTTTCACGCATTTTGAATCGTCACTAACCTATGACGAAGCCACATCCTGCGAAATTCAGGAAAATCTACCTATTGCGACGGAAAATCCGGTTCGGCGGCTTCAGTGCTCACTGACAGATTCTTCGAATGGCCCGAGAACACGCCCTTCGCTGACGACCTGGCGGCCTGAAACAAAAGTGTGGACCGTGGTTCCCTTCAGGCTCAAGCCTCCGAAACAGGTATTCCTGCCCTTGGATTCGAAGCTTTCAGCATCGATGACCCGGTCTGTTTCAACGTCGAAAACTGCCACATCAGCCAGCTTTCCGAGTGAGAGCCCCCCCCGCTCAGAATCCAGCCCCAGCAGGCGGGCGGGATTGATGGTCATCTTGGCAATGACATCGACCAGGGGAAAACCGTGCTTTTCAACCAGGGTGGTATAGCTGGCGGAGAAGAGAGTCTCCAATCCCACCGTTCCAAACGGCGCGTAAACAAACTCCACCGCCTTCTCCTCCGCTGCATGGGGTGCGTGGGCACTCACGATGACATCGATGGTTCCATCTCTGAGGCCTTCGAGCAGGGCATCCACATCCGCCTGGGAACGCAACGGGGGCAGAACCTTGAAATCGGGATCGTAATATTCACAGCATTCATCCGTGAGGCTGAAATGATGGGGAGTCACCTCTGCTGTCACGTTGATCCCCGCCTCCTTGCCCTGTTTCACAAGGGCTACAGAACCGGCAGCGCTCAATTGGCCGATATGCAGACGGCTCTGGGTGATTTCGGCAATACCAATATCACGCGCCACGATAATACTCTCGGAGACCGAGGGAATCCCCGGCAGCCCCAGGCGCAGGGCAACCTTGCCGTAATTCATGACACCGCCACGACGCAGGTCGGAATCTTCACAGAAAGCAACCACCGGGCGATCGAACATCTTTGCATACAGGAGTCCGCGGCGCATGATCTCTGCGGAGCGCAGGCAGCGGTCTGCATCACTGAAGGCCACCGCCCCGGCCTTGGTCAGGCCCGCCATCTCCGACAGCTCCTTTCCTTCGCGCCGCAGGGTGACTGTCCCTACCGGGACAATGTTCGCGTAGCCTGCCCGCATGCCCTGGAGCACGACAAACTCCGCCGAGGCCTCGTTGTCAACGGCCGGTTCGGTATTGGGAAACGCCGCCACGGTCGTAATGCCACCGGCAACCGCCGCGCGCGAGCCACTGCGAATGGTCTCTTCTTCCTCGTCCCCGGGCTCGCGAAGGTGGGCGTGCATATCAATCAGGCCGGGGGTAACAACCAGGCCCGCTGCATCGATCACCTCGACATCTTCCTCTGTGCTGTAGGCCGCCGCGCCTCCCTCGGCAGCGGTAAGCAGTGCAAGGATCCGTCCGTCTTCAATCACCAGGTCACCGATTTCGTCGATGCCTGTCTCCGGGTCGATCAGTCTTCCTCCCTGGATAATTATCTTCGACATCAGGCTGCCCCCCCACCTGTATTCTGAAGCTGGTCCTGGTCGCCTGCATGTGTGCAGGACCCGACAAGATAGAGCACCGCCATTCGAACCGCCAGGCCGTTGGAGACCTGGTCAAGAATAACCGAGCGGGGGCCATCGGCCACCTCGGGGGTCAGCTCCACTCCGCGGTTGATCGGGCCCGGATGGAGAACCAGCGCATCCTCCTTAACCCGCTTCATCCGTTCCCCATTGAGGCCGAAGAGCTTGGCATATTCCCGAATCGTGGGAAAGAGCCCCTTCTCCTGCCTTTCCTGCTGGATCCGGAGCATGTTGAACACATCGATCTCCTCGAGAACCTCGTCGAGGTTGTGGTGCACCTTCACCCCCAGCTTGGCGAGGCCATTGGGAACCAGGGTAGAAGGTCCGACCGCGTAGACCTCGGCCCCGAGCTTCTGCAATCCCCAGATATTCGAGCGCGCCACCCGGCTGTGCGAAACATCTCCGACGATGGCGACCTTCAGCCCCTTGAGGCTCTTCTTCTTACTGCGGATCGTGAAGATATCGAGGAGCGCCTGGGTCGGATGCTCATGAGCTCCATCCCCTGCATTGACCACGCTGCATTCGAGCACCCTGGAGAGTTGATAGGCCGCCCCCGCACAGCTGTGGCGGACCACGACGATATCGACTCCCATAGCCTCGATGTTGCGGGCCGTGTCATTGAGCGTCTCCCCCTTGCTTGTCGAGCTGGAAGATCCCGAGAAATTCAGGACGTCTGCGGAAAGGCGCGCGCCGGCGAGCTCAAAGGAGGTCCGGGTCCGGGTGCTGGGCTCGAAAAAGAGATTGACCACAACCCGTCCGCGCAAGGCGGGCACCTTCTTCACGCTGCGGGTGGATACCTCACGAAATCCTTCCGCCGTGTCGAGCAACTCGATGATCTCCTCAGCACTGAGATCTTCGAGGCCTAGCAGGTGTTTTCTATTCCATTTCATGGCTGCACTCAGGCTCCGGATTCGACAAAGCTCGTCAGGTCGACTCCATCGTAATCATCTCCCATTTCTACCAGACGCACCTGCACCCGGTCATTTTTTTGTGTCTCGAATACCTGGCCGGTAAAATTCGCCCCGATCGGCAGTTCGCGGTTGCCACGGTCCACCAGGACCCCAAGCCAGATCCGTTTCGGCCTGCCGAAATCAAGGATCAGGTCAAGAGCGGCCCGGATCGTTCGCCCTGTATAGAGGACATCGTCAATCAGCACGATCGATTTATCCTCTACCGCAAAAGGAATCTCAGTGCCGAGCACCTCGGGCACACCCGTCTGGAGATGGTAATCATCCCGGTAGAGGGAGATATCCAGCTCACCGTAGCTGGGAATTCCGCCCCGGGTGCCTCCAAGATCTTCAAGGAGCCTGCGGGCCAGCACCGCTCCACGCCGCTTGATACCAACAAGAGCCCAGCCATCGAGGGTCTCGGTGGTGCTGCGGATCTCGGCAAGCCAACTGTCATAGAGGGCACCGAAATCATCGGGAGGCACAAGCTGGGACCTCTCAGGTCCAGCTTCCCCGGGTCCGGGATCCTGTGAAGCGGGTGACATTGAGTTTTTTCCGTTTTTCAGGGGCAGATCCTGCTTCTTCTCATCAAGAAGCCGGGGCGCATTTCTGAGGCCAGGAAGATTTGAGGCATATTATGAGGCAGCTTTTCACCTCGTCAAGTAAAGGTGTGGAAGGAGTTTTGACTAGAGCCGATAACGCTTGCTCCAGAATTTCTGCCTGCAAGGGGGTAAACGGCGCAGATGGGCCAGGGTCTTCGCTCATGGAAAGCCCCTGGACACCGCCAAGCCACCTCCCTGCAATGGTCTCCTGGAGCTTCTCGAAGCCATCTCCGTGAAGAGCACAGATAAGCAGGTCAGCATCTCCGGATGACCTTCCGGCAGCTTTATCCAGCTTGTTTCCTACAACCAGGACAGCTTCCTCCGGACGCCCCTGCAGGAAGCTCCTGTCCTCTTCCTCCAGCTTCCAGGGTGGTTCCAGAAGGTACAGACAGCCATCGGCCGCCTCCTGCGCCAGCCAGTCGAGGGCTTCTTCTTCCACCGGATCCTCCGGTCGCCGCCGCAGGCCAACACTGTCGGCCAGGTCAACGGGATAATCAAAAACTGCTGCCGTACCCCGGATAAAATCCCTGGTTGTACCCGCCTGCGAAGAAACTGCGACCCTCTCGCTCTCCATGAAACGATTAAAGAGGGTTGATTTGCCCGTATTGGCACGGCCTGCGATCAGGAGCTTCAGAGGTTTCGCCAGTCGCAGAGCACGGGGAGCCGCCTCAAGCAGAGCTCGCAGGGTCCGTTCAAGCTCGCTATGGGACGAGCCGTCATCCCTGCCGGCAAGCTCGATACACCGGGAGATGATCTCCGAGAGTTCGCCTGAATGCTGGCGGCTGAAAAACCCTGCAGCCCTTTCTGTACGGGAATCGACAAGACACTCAAAAGCGCAGGCCCGGATAGCATCAAGTGCCTCCTCGCGCACTGCCAGTTCCAGGACTTCACGGAGCTTGAGCCCGACACCTCCGAGTGAATCCAGCAGCCCGGCAGTTCGCTCCTGCAGCCAGGAGCCTCCGTGTATCGAAAGCGTAAAAACATCGAGACCGCACCACATCGAGGAAGCCGGCTGCCTGCCGACGACCACCTCGTCCAGCTTCTCACTGTTCTCATCGAAGAGAACCCCCAGGCGGGTACGGCCCTCACCCGGCAGCTCCTTCCCACCAAGCCCGGTGCGGATCGCAGGGCCTGCCCCGGGCCCATAGAGTTCAAAAACCGCGAGCCCTCCTTCGCCGGGAGGGGATGCCAGGTGGTAAAAAAATTCTTCTTTCACGTCCTCGCACCGGTCTCTGCGGCAATGGCGAGTCCCTCAAGTGTCAGCTCGGGTACGATGGTGTCGAACAGATCCAACCCCGAGGCTACCCATTCAGCCTCACCACCCGTGGCGACCACTCGCGTATCTCCGCCAAGCTCCTGGCGGATCCCCTGCACCAGCCTGTCAACCCCGCCACGAACCTGCCCGAGGACTCCCGCCCGCAGCGCCTGGACGGTACTCCTGGCAATCAACGGGGTCTCCGGCCCGTCCTCCAGTCCGGGAAGACGCGGAGTCGCGGAAGCAAGGCCGCGAAGGATAGTCCCCACTCCCGCCCCGATCGGACCTCCAAGAAATTCCCCTCTGGCGGAAACGACACTGATACTCATTGCCGTTCCGAAATCGACCACGACAACCTCCTGTCCGGGCCAGCGGGTACCTGCAGCAAGGGCGTTGAGCAGGCGATCGACGCCGACTTCACCCGGGTTCTCATAGTGGTTCTCA
>JAYGDV010000263.1:0-2403 GCA_046582735.1 Planctomycetota bacterium | reverse complement strand
GCCCTGCTCTCGCTGGTCTTTTTTCGCCGCGTTTCAAAGACCCGCAAGCTCATGCCCTCCGGGCTCCTGCTGATTGTCAGCGCGGTGGCCTTTGTCTACCTGTTGATCCATCAACTCTCTAAATAATCCTGAAAGAACGCTGCTCATTAAGATCTTACGGGCTCTCACCGTAGTGGTCTTTGTCTACCTGTTGGTCCATCAACTCACTAAAAAAACTCTGAAAGAAGGCAGCCTATGAAGCTGGTACAGAAGGTCTTGTTGGTATTCGCACTGCTGGTAACCATTGGAGGGATTGTTGGCTACGCTACAACGGACCCGCCTTCGACACCTTCCCTCATTGCCGGAGTGATCAGCGGAGTGCTGCTTCTCTATTCGTGCTGGCTCTGGGGCCAGAAACCCCTGGTCGGCTTCATCCTTGGACTTGCGGTTAGCATTGCACTGCTTGGACGTTTTACAGGGGTAGCTTTCAGTAAAGGTCTCGCAATGTGGCCTACGGGGGTGGTTATCTTTTTCAGCGCGGTGACGATTGTTGTCCTGATTGGCAGCTTCCTGAAGGAGAGAAAAAATTCCTCCATGACGCAAGAGACTGCGGCGGCAGATGAGGGCGCCAGCACTGAAACAGGCAAGGCAGAGGCGGAAGAGGATGCGTCCTCAGAAGAAGCCTAGGCGCCACTGAGGATTTCCGGTGGGCATTCCGGAAGCCCCAGCAGGAAGCTCCGCAGGTCTTCAGCCAGGGGGGCCCGGACCTCGACACGTCCGCTGCCGTCGGGATGGTCGAAAGCCAGCCGGGCGCAGTGCAGGAACATGCGCGGCAGGCCGTGCTCTTCGCGCAGGAAGCGGTTGATCTTTCCCTTGCCGTAGGTCGTATCGCCGATGACCTGGTGGCTGAGGTGGGCGAGGTGGCGGCGGATCTGGTGGCGCCGCCCGCTGAAGATCCGCACCCGCAGCAGCGAGGATCGGTAGACCTCGCCGATCTTTTCGAAGCGGGTGAGAGCCTCCTTTTTTTCTCCGTTGGCCCCGGTCAGCGGCCGGTCGATCTCACCTGAGTCCGCAGCGCTGCCCCGCACCAGCACGAGGTATTCCTTGCGGGTGGTGGGGGATGTGAGCGAGGCATGCAGGGCCCGGGCCGTCTCGCTCGACAGCGCGAAGGCGATGGCCCCGGAGGCGGCGCGGTCGAGACGGTGAACCGGGTAGAGGTAGCGGCCCACCTGGTCCCGCAGCATTTGCAGGAGGAATACCCGGTCGGAGGATTCACGGCTGCGATGGACCAGGAGCCCCGGGGGTTTGTCGGCAACGAGGAGGTCGTCATCCTGGTAGAGGATGTCGATGGCGCTGTGGGACGGGCCCTCCTCAAGGCTCATGTGCTCTCGCCCTGGTCAAAGATCTCTCGCAGCTCGGGAGGCAGGCGGCAGGGGCGGCCATCTTCAGCAATACTGGCGAGCACAGTGTGCCCGGTTACGAGCACCTCCTCCTCTCCCTCCCGGCGCACCTCGTAATCGAAGCGTACTCGCGCGGGCCCCGATTCGGCCAGGCGGGCGGTGATGGCGAGAACATCGTCGTAGCGCCCCGGAGAGTGGTATTGCATTCCGGCCTCGGTAACCATCAGGCGCAGCCCACCTTCCTCCAGCGCGCTGTAGGCGACACCACGCAGGCGGATCAGCTCGGTACGGGCGACCTCGAAGAAAGACAGGTAGTTGGCGTGGTAGACAACACCCATCTGATCGGTCTCACCATAGCGAACACGGGCCGTTACCGTATGTTCGACAGATGTGCTGTTTGTACCCATTGGGTTACCCGGGCTCCATCTCGACCTTCACGATCAGTTTCGTCCTGCCGGGGGCCGGAGGCGTGAGGCTTCCATCGGGCAGCACCTCGAATAGCTCGGGCTTGAAGTTGGCGACGAAAATCCGCGCCACGTCTTCATCGACGATATGGATCCCGCCGCGCTTGTTCCAATAGAGGGTTTCGCCGTCCTCGGTGGTGAAGCGGATCTTGTAGCGCCCCGGGGCGGTTCCGGCCCCAAGCACCTCGCCTTTTTTGAAAATACCCATAGAATTCACTCCGGAGTGTTGGTCTTGTGCCACCCTGGCAAACGCCGGTTTTTTTGCCGGGCTGTAGGAATCACCCCGGCAGATCGTATCATAGCGGCTTGATTTTAACCCCCGGGAGAGCGTGCAGGAAATGCAGCACCCAGAGACAGTCGGCTCGATTCGCGATTATTTCACCGAGCGCAGTGATGCGATGGTTGCAGAGCTGCGTGAGTTTGTCGAGCGGGAGACCCCGAGCAGGGATGCGGCAAGCATCGAAGGTTTCATCCTGGATTATTCACGCAGACTCGAGGAGGCGGGCCTTTCCTGCCGTCAGTTCCCAGGAGCCTGGGGCCCGCAGCTACTGGCGGAACTG
>JAYGDV010000436.1:0-3412 GCA_046582735.1 Planctomycetota bacterium | reverse complement strand
CCTTTTTCCCGATCCCGTGTGGAAGAGAAAAGGCTCCTCGTACGATCTGGTTTGAATTCTTCGGGTCGATCCCGAGCTTCATGGCCAGCTCCACAGTCTCGTCGAACTTTGCGTCCTCAAACTGCTTGAGAGCTGCAACCGCCTCGGAGACCTTGGTGGTTTTTTCCGGGACCTTCTCCAGGTTACGCCGGTTCTTTTTACTTTGCCTTGCCATTGTCGAAAACCTTTCTGGCTCTCTCCCACAAAATCACCATTCTCGCGACCCGGCAATCCAGGCTGGAGAAAAAATGCAGTGGTAAGTTTCACTCTCCGTGCGGAGAGTTTCTCAAAATTAAATAATTCCCTTATCCAGCAGCCGCTCCATCTGTGTCTTCAGCGGAGTCCCCACTGTTGGAATCAGAACTTCCGGCTGGTTCTTCAGCACCGTCGCCGCCGGCATCGTCGTCGCCTTCGGCTTTCCCTGTTTCACTACCGGCATCGTCTCCGCCGGCATCAGCACCGCCGTCACCGGCCTCTGCCTCTTCAGCACCACCGGAATCTTCCGCTGCAGGAGTCGGCCCGCCACCGGTCTCCACGACATTAACCCCCATGCTGCGACAGGTGCCCTCGATCATCCTGACTGCGGCATCCATATCTGCAGCATTCAGGTCTTCCATCTTGATCTGGGCAATCCTCTCGAGCTGGGCGCGGTTGATCTCACCGACAACCTCTGTCCCGGGAAGCTGTGCTCCCTTTGCAAGACCGACCTCTTTGCGCACGAGGACTGCGGCCGGGGGCGACTTGACGATAAAATCAAAGGTCCGGTCAGCATAAACATAGAGCTCAACGGGGACGATAGTCCCGGCCTGCTCCTTGGTCATATCGTTAAACCGCTGGACAAACTCGCCGATCGGCACCCCGTGCTGTCCCAGGGCCGGTCCCACAGGAGGCGCAGGCGTGGCCTGCCCACCCGGGATCTGGAGTTTCACCTTGGCTTTATATTCCTTCTTGGGAGGCATGTCTCAAACTCTTTCTATTTCAGCCCGCGCTATACGGACATTGACTCAAATCTTTTCAACCTGCCAGTATTCCAGGTCGCAGGGAGTCGGCCTCCCGAAAATAGTAACAATAACGCGAACCTGGCCCTTGGCGGGGAATACCTCTTCGACAGTTCCATCGAAATTCTCGAAGGGACCTTCCTTGATCTTGACCCCATCTCCTGCGGCAAGATCGATCTTCACCTCGGGTGTTTCTTCTGTGCCCTGAACGGTGCTGAGTATCTTTTCAACCTCATCGGGAGACAGGGGCTGGGGATCCTGGTAGGAACCGACAAAGTCACCAATACCATGGGTGTCCTTGATGAGGTACCAGACCTCGTCACTGAGCTCCATCTCGACGATGATATAGCCGGGGTAGAGCTTTCTCTCCTTGAAGCGTTTCTTACCGCCCTTGATCTCCGAGACCCGCTCGGTAGGCACCAGCACGGTAGGTACCTGTTCCTCAAGATCTGCAAGCTGGATCTTCTTGAGAAGAGCCCCCCTTACGGTCGACTCGCGCCCGCTGGCAACTCGCAGCACATACCATTCTTTAGCCATTTCGGCTTCCCTCTCTAAATTGCGAGTCTCAACAAGCGATCGGAGTAACCTGACCCCGAACTAGAAACCTTTGTAGAAGAAACTGATGCACTCTCTTAAAATCTGGTCTACACCGAAAATGAATATACTGAGAATCAGGACGGCAACAACCACAACGATTGTCGCGTTGACCTCCTCCTTGCGAGAAGGCCACGTCACCTTGTTCTTCAGTTCATTCTCAGTTTCGATAAGGAAATCTGCCGTCTTGGGACGGTTGAACTGCCGAAAGGCAAACAGGGATGCCAGCAGGATCAGCGGGGCGTGCACGAGATAACGCCAGTCGATTCCCAGGCCGTTCAATCGCCCCTGGTTATCAATGAGACTGGAAAGATTCCGGTCATCGCCGGTGTTGGCCCCAAGGAAACCATGCAGCTGGTTGAGCGCGAAAACGGCACCAAGCATGATCACGGTAACCAGGAGCACCCTGGATATCTTACCTTGGTCTTCCTTGTAGATTTCTGGCATAGCTCGCTTTCAACCAGCCTCGTCGGCAAATTCAGCCGGGCACCTGGCCCTGCCTGGAATTATTTTAGTCAAGCCAGGATCTGGCAGGCCAGGAGGGACTCGAACCCCCAACTTTCGGATTTGGAATCCGACGCTCTGCCAATTGAACTACTGGCCTGCAAGATTACTAACTCAGAAAAGAGCGACAGCTTTCCGTCTGAACTCTCCTGCATACATTCGTTACTCAGGCTTCCTTTTTACCGGTTTCCGTGGCTTCCTTTTTATCGGTGGGGCTGTCTTCGGAAATAGCGACAACAACGCCGGAGCCGACCGTACGCCCACCCTCGCGGATAGCGAATCGGAGACCTTCCTTCATGGCGATCGGCTGAATCAACTCGATATCCATCGTGATGTTGTCGCCGGGCATGCACATCTCCGCGCCCTGCAAGGTCGCGGTACCGGTCACATCCGTGGTCCTGAAGTAGAACTGGGGACGATAGCCTGTAAAGAACGGCGTGTGACGACCACCTTCGTCCTTCGTGAGCACATACACCTCACCAGCGAAGTTCTTATGCGGGGTGATACTTCCGGGAGCGGCAAGGACCTGCCCGCGAACGAGCTCTTCCTTATCGATGCCACGCAGAAGACAACCCACGTTGTCGCCGGCCTGGCCGTCATCGAGAGTCTTATTGAACATCTCGACACCCGTAACGGTCGTCGTCGTGGTTTCTTTCAAACCGACGATTTCGACGGGATCACCAGTGTGGACCTTGCCGGTTTCGATCTTACCGGTGCCGACAGTTCCGCGTCCCTTGATACTGAAGACATCCTCGACGGGCATAAGGAAAGGCTGGTCGATATCCCGCTCAGGCTCAGGAATATAGCTGTCCACCTGTTCCATCAAATCGAGGATACACTTCGTGGCAGCCTCGTCCTCGGGATTCTCGAGCGCCTTGAGCGCCGAGCCCTTGATGATCGGGGTGTCGTCGCCGGGGAAATCGTAGTCATTGAGCAGGTCACGAATTTCCATCTCGACAAGCTCGAGGAGTTCCTCGTCATCGACCTGGTCGATCTTGTTCATGAATACGACAATACTGGGCACCTGCACCTGGCGCGCAAGCAGGATGTGCTCACGGGTCTGAGGCATGGGACCGTCCGCAGCACTCACCACCAGGATGGCTCCATCCATCTGGGCGGCGCCGGTAACCATGTTCTTCACGTAGTCGGCATGGCCGGGGCAGTCGACGTGCGCGTAGTGACGACTTTCCGTCTCGTACTCCACGTGCGACGTATTGATCGTAATTCCACGCTCGCGCTCTTCCGGAGCATTATCAATGGAGTCAAAAGAACGCTCG
>JAYGDV010000223.1:0-4555 GCA_046582735.1 Planctomycetota bacterium | reverse complement strand
CTCTCCAAGGTCCCGGTCGAGTTCCTCGGCTGCATCGATATTGTCCTCGATCCGGCGGGAGGCAAGCTCCCTGAGAATCTCTGCGGATTCACCGACCCTGCTGAGGGCTGCAACGCTGGACTGGAGCTTCTCTGTCTCCGTGGATTCACGCCTCGAAAGCTGGTTTTCCTGGATCAGTACAAGGTAGCGGCTTGCCTCCCGATGGATGCCGGCGATGATCTCTTCCCTGCGGGCAACCTGCCCGGCGAGATTAAGATCTCCATACCTGAAAGCATCGAAAGCCTCGGCTACGTTTTTCTGGCAGAGTTCGGCGAGATAGCAGAGCTCTTCGAGCACCTGCCGCAGGGCCAGTCCCGGAACTGGAATGAGGTTTTCATCGAGGCGGTAGGGCTTGAGGTCATCCGAGTCGGCCTTGGGGGGGAGGATCCATGAGGCTATGGCGGTAGCAATTCCCGGCAGCGCCAGGAAGAGCAGGCTGGCAACGAGGTTGTAGGCGGTATGGATCATCGCAACGTGGTGCTCGACGTTTTCCGCCAGCGGGTGAAAGAGGTTTCCCGGGATGGCCTGGTCGACGAGCCAGAGCAGCAGGGATGTGTTTTCGTGGTGCACCAGGGAGAGGACGGCAAAGCCAGCACAGGCCACAAGGTGAATCACCAGGAGTGAGATGCCCAGCCGGCAGGTGTCGCGCGTTTTGAACAGGGACAGAAAGAGGCAGCTCAGGCCTACGCCCAGGTTGGCGCCAAGGATCAGGGGGGCTGTTGACATTGCGTCCATGAGTCCATTGGAGGCCAGCAGGATCGCTGCGATAACCACCAGGTTCGTTGTGCGCAGCACCAGGCTGATGCCTGCACCGATCAGCAGCAGGGTGAGGAAGTTTCCGGCCATCTCTTCCCAGGGCTGGCTGAAGGACAGGGCTGTGGGAAGAACGTCTGCGCTGAACCTGGAGCTCAACTCCAGCTGCTCGATGCCTGAGCCAAGAAGGTCCCAGCTGGCCAGCGCCAGTCCGCCACCAAGGAAGATCCTGCTCCAGTGGGCAAGGCCGGCGGAGCGGGGGAGGACAACCATCAGCAGTCCTAGGCCTGTCAGTGGCGCTATGAGAAAGTCGATCTGCATGGAAAGAATCTGGGGTAATGCCGTAGCTCCGAGCAGGGCTCCCAGCAGGATCCCCATGGCACCACGGGATTTCAGCAGCCCGCCGTTGACGAAGCTCATCAGGTGGGAGGTTACAGCCGAGTGGGACTGGAAGGTGGCTCCGGAGAGGGCTCCACCGAAATAGCCCAGGATGCGATTGTTTGCCATGCGCCCGGTGGCATGATGGAGGTGGGGGCCGAGGACGATGAGGAAACCATTGGCAAGAAATTTCACGCCCAGCAGAAAGAAGATCACTCCGATGGTGATCTCTCCTACGATCTGCAGCCAGTCGATTGCCTTGACGGTAAAGATGATGCCGCGGATGGGGGGGTCATCTTCATTTCCTTCCACCTCGGCAAGCACCCGGTAGATTCCTGCCCGGTCGCCAAGGGTGAGATCCGTTCCCTTGCGGACCCCGTCCTTATTGGTTTCCTCGCGCCGGTTGTTCAGGCTTGCCTTTTCAGCATTGCCGGCCGGCTCTCCTGCCATTCTCATGTGGACGGTGCGCCCTTCGAGTGGAACCAGTTTCCCTGTATCGTCCCTGGCCTGCAGGCGTAAGGAGAGGGGGACGTCAGAGCCGACAGTGGTCTCGATATTGTCGGCGAGTTTCTCAACACCACTCACCACCCGGAAATGCTCATCCAGCACCTTGTTCCCCTTGCTGGGAACAGAGGCCTCTATGCGCCAGTCACCGTTCTTGTTTCCAAGTCGTATTCTTACGCTGGCGGTACCCGAAGCATCTGTTTCAACCTCGGCCCTGGAGAGGTTTTCACCCGGTTTTTTCCCATCACCGGTGAGGAAGGTGGGGTAGTCCTTCGCGGAACCGGGTTCGGAACCGTTTTCCTCTTCCTTGGGGATTCCTTCAAGACGGAAGGTGACCACCTGTTTGACCAGGGGTTGTCTCCGGCCTTTTCGCCCGAGGAAGTCGCGGCTGCGCTGTCCCAGGACTCGAACCATCAATGGCTCGGGAAGAATCTCGCCAGGGAGTCCACATTGGTGATTTCCACTGATCGATTCAATTCTCGAGGGGCGATCGTCTTCCGGTGGCTTGAAACATCCGGTAAAAGTACAAAGGCAGATCGTCAACAGCACGCTGACGGCTCTATAAGTCATTAAACGCATAGACTCTTGCCCCTGTTTGCGAAACGTGAAGTTACCGTGCACACTTTCACAGGATAATCACGCAAAGTTAACTGGATAGATTTCTTCCCCAATTGTTAAATTCGGAAATCCTGGGGGGCGATCTGAAGAGGAACCGTGAATTACCGCAAGAATTGACCGTATCGGCTCTATGACTAATTATACCGGATCATCAGCTAAAAACGCCTACATCGAGTTCGGCTCGACCTCGATCAAGCTCTATATCGTTCCTTCCGCTGCTGGGGACAGCAAGGACGTTGAAAGGGAGCGTAAGGTGCCCTGGAGCCTGGGCTACGATGTTTTCAGCTACGGGCGCATCAGCCCCCGTACAATGGCGCATTGCATATCGACCCTGAAAAGCCTGAGGCGGGAGTTTTCCGGAATATCGTTCGAAGATGTGACCGCTGTCGGGACGGCTGCTTTGCGAGAGGCTCAGAATGCCGCTATTTTTCAGCGCCAGCTCGAGAGCGAACTCGGCCTGCGGATCCAGATCATCGAAGGCGGAATCGAGGCGTTTCTGCTCGAGACAGGTTTCAGGAATATGGTCAAGGATTTCCCCACGGCTCTTTTCGATCTCGGTGGTGGCAGCAATGAGATCATCGAGTATCTGAATCCGGCCTCTACCCGCAAGACCAGCATCCCGGTGGGAGCCATTCGCCTTCACTGCCAGTTGCGCCGGGCCAGGACTCTTTACAATTATGTCGAACAGGGGCGCCTTGTCGTAGAGAGGGAGATGAAGGCCCAGATGCCTGAGAGGATGCCGAAATATTCCGAGATGCTTGGCACAGGCGGGACTGTCAGGGCCATCGTGAAAAGCCTGGGGAGAGACTCTTTCGGGTTCGAAGATCTCCAGGAGCTTATCCAGAGGGAGATCCACGGAGAGATCTGGTCCACCATGCCGAAGCACAGGAGGCTGCTGTTTCTCCCGGGTATCCTGTCGGTGGAGGTCTTGTTCAGGACAATGGGTGTTCGAAAGGTCACCTATCGGAAGGCCTCGGTGAAGGAGGGACTCATCTCCTTTACCAGCATGTTGCCGGCTATGGGCAAGCCTTCCTAGGGCCGCGGGCTCTGCTCGAGCAAATCGAGCGCTCTGCCCAGCAACTCGCGAACGGGTTCTTTGCGAAGCCGCTTCGACGCTTCAGCGAAACCGCACCACAGCCTCCGGCGGAAATCTCCCTCTTTCCAGTCGGTCTCGCCCTCGTATTGGAGCAGGAACATCTGAACCGAGCAGGGGTGCTTGCGCCTTCGGTCCGGATAGCTGCCGACAGGGGCGCCAATGATGCTGCCCCGGACTCCTGCTTCTTCGGCGCATTCTTTCCGGGCAGCCTCAGCAGGGGATTCGTCCTTTGAGATGACTCCCTTGGGGAAGATCCAGTGGCCCTTGCGCGAGGTGATGACGAGGAATTCCCAGCCGCTCTCACCCCTGCGAAACGGGATGACCCCGGCCAGTTCGATCGGCTTTTTACTGCTCATTGGAGTGCTGCGCTCCAGGGCTGTTCCGCAGACCTGCTATTGCCGGCATCTCTGTGTGGAGAAATAAAAACGCCCTGCGATTCCGGGTAATCCGAAAATGCAGGGCGCTTGCCACTCAGGTGGCTGCCTGGTTGAGGCAAGTTGTCAACCGGCTTGATTACTTGAAGTTTGCCTTGGCGTATTTCCCTTTGCAGTTATTGCAGCAGAAGTACTTGGTCTCGCGCGTGGTGTGAACCACCTGCGTGGCGGCGTTCGCGGCTTTGCCACTGATGGGGCATTTGCCGGAATCGGCCTTGGCAGCGAGCTTAGCAGAATGCTTTTTCTTGCAATTACCACAGCAGAAAAAAGTCTTCGCGCCATTGACCGAAATAAACTGGCTGGCGATGGCAGCTTTTCCACTGATGGGACATTTGCCGGGGCTTCCGGCTTTTTTGCTGAACTTGTTGGCCTTGGCGTACTTGCCTGCGCAGTTGTTGCAGCAGAAGCTGACAAGCTGCGAGGTTTCGTGGATCAGGCCGGTGCTCTTCTTGGCGGCTTTGCCGCTGTACTGGCACTTTCCGGGGCCCTTATCGACGATCGTCTTGCTGTAGCTCTTTTTACAGTTGTTGCAACAGAAGCTGACAGCCTTGCCATTGACCTCGAAGGAAATCTTGGGGTTGGCAGCCTTGCCGCTGATGGGGCATTTGGCGCTTTCAAGGCCAACAGCCTGGTTCCTGGCAAACTCTCCACCAATGTAAACAAGCATCATTGCGACTGGAATAATCGCTAATTTCTTTCTCATTTCCTCAAACTCCATTTTGGCCATAGTTAA
>JAYGDV010000038.1:0-6634 GCA_046582735.1 Planctomycetota bacterium | reverse complement strand
ACGGCACCCAGGGAGCAAAACGAAAGAACGAGCAGGGTAATATTTCTCAAGATGGACCTCCAGGGAGGGGCAAAGGGATTTTCGAGCAGGGGATTGCCCCGTGAAATCAGGGCTCGCTCGTACTCTCACCACCTTCTTTTTTCCCAGCCTCAACAAACTTGAGACTGACAGCATTAATACAGTAACGAAGCCCGGAAGGCGCCGGTCCATCGTCGAATACATGGCCGAGATGGCCATCGCACTTCGCGCAGAGCACCTCGGTGCGCCGGGAGAAAAAGCTGTTATCCGATTCCCTGGCCACATTCTCCTCCTGTGCAGGCCCCCAGAAGCTCGGCCAGCCCGTTCCGGAGTCGTACTTCTGCTCTGAAGAAAACAGCTCGGTCCCGCAACCGGCGCAGACATAGCTGCCGGACTCCTTGTTGTTGTGGTAGCTGCCCGTATAGCGGGGCTCGGTACCCTTCTGCCGAAGGACGTAAAAAGCCTCCGGCGAAAGACGCCCACGCCACTCTTCTTCTGTCAGTTCCGCCCAGTCAGGGGCGGTCCCATCGGGTTCCTGCTGCACGCCTGCTACCTCCTTAGAATCCTCGATTGTGCCGGCCTTCTCAGCCGGCTCAACCTCGCCCGGCTCCTGAACTGCAATGCCCCCGAACTGTTTTTCCCAGTCGAGACCATCCCCGCCGCAACCGGCTAAACAAAACAGCGCCGCCGCCATCCCCGGGAGTAATGAGCCTCGACTTTTCATGCCTTCCATCCTGAACTACCGCCTGTTTGGATGCAAGAACCTGCCGCGGGCGAAATATTGCGCCGGACACTCATTTCTTTTTCTTGTCCTCACTGGGGGCCTCGGCGGGCTTCTTGAGCATGTCGAGCGACCCGAGGGTCTTCGCATAGTTCTTGAAGGCCTCGCCCCGAAAGGCGTTGCAGCTCTCAATGAAATCCTCGAATTCGCTGTTGGACCGCTTCTGCAGGCGCGAATAAACATCCCCGAGGATCTTCTCCAGGTTCCTCCTGAAGAGCCCGGCCGCCAGGATAGCGGTGATCTCATCGTGTACCCTGAGCGCCTTCGCCAGGGCGACTCCGTCGGTGCCGCATTCAGCAACCAGCGCACGGGCGTAATCCCCCGGAGCGGAATACTTTCCATCTCCATCCCCATCAATCCAGACCGGGTTGGTCGCACCGATCACATAGCGGTCGTCCTGGGGAGGGCCCCAATAGGAGTTCTCGAGGGGGGGGCCTGTGGCAACCACGACGAGATGGATATCTTTCGACGGACCGCCAAATACCCAGCGGTCCCTGTACTTGACGACCGCATCGGAAGAGTGCTCGATCTTTTCCTCGCGCACCTTGCGGCCGTTGAAGAAAAGGGCGACCCGGCTGGCGCGCGTCCACCTCGGCCCCCTCACCTCCACCTCGACCTCGAGGTCTTCACCAACCCCCGTGGCGAGATCCCCTGCGGTGAACTTTCCGTTGACCTTCACATCGGCCAGCAGGCCCATGCTCACAAGCACCCTCCCTGCGAGGATATTCTCAACCACCTCGGCTACATTGATCTTCCCCGGGTCATCGGTCGAGCTGCGGATATAGGTCCTGCAATGGCCGACCGGCTGGGCGACCGTATGTGAATCGCTGCCGGCGACCGCCGTCAGACGGTGTCCCGCGTTCAGCAGGGCGAACCAGTCGGAGAAATTATCATAAGGGTCCTTCTCGAGGGTCTTGCCGTTGATGACCTCCACCGCATCGAGGCCGAGCCACTGCCGCCCGTCGCTGAACTCACCCGAGACCGGGTCGAGCCCGATCTTGCCCCAGGGGCCCTTCTTGAAGCCCTGGCGGCGGGGGTGGTTACAGATCACCACCCGGACCCCCGGTGTGGCCCGTACGGCCTTGAGCAGCTTGTCCCAGTCGGAATGCTTGTGGTTCGCCGGCTTCGCCTTCTTCTCAATTGGAAAGGCGTTGAAGTGGCCGATGGAGGTGGTGAACTCGTTGCCCACCACCGACTTGTAATGGCTGCCGGAGCCGGCCTTGGAGGTCCAGGAGCTGTAATCGGTATGATGGTTGTGGTCGGTGGCTACCGCCACCTCGACGCCCTCCCCCGCGATCGTCACCACCCTTTCCGCAACGCTGGCATCGCCGTGCCCGGAATAGGTCAGCGTGTGAATATGGGTATCTCCGGCGAGATAGCCCGAGGTGTCGACCTCTCGCTCCAGGACCAGCTCGACCCGTCTTTTCTCTTCAGGCGACAGGTCGACACGCGCCTTGCCCAGCCCGTATTCGAAACCACGGGTCGCATAGACCCTGTACTTGCCGGGCTTGAGGGCGATGTTCAGCCGGCCATCAAGGGTGTAGACCGTGCCCTTGCGGGCAGCGCGCTTTGCGCTCTTCTCGAGCTTTACATCTACCGGCTCCTCGACGATCTTCGCCCGCTTCGTCACCAGGCGAACAATGCTCAGGCGGCAGGGAAGGCCCTTGCCCGGCTGCTCCTTCGAGGTCACGAAGATCTCGACCTCCGCCAGACGCTGCAGAGCCGCCACCGAGCGCGAGTGGAGAACGAATGGGCCGATGTAGAGGTCATCGGTAGTCTTCTCTTCGTAGGCCACCACGAGCACATTGCCCGTTTTTTTCAGCAGCCCTGCCGGCACCTTGAAATACTGGACATTCTCGCCCTTGCCCCCCTTGCCCTTCACCAGGCTGCCGAGGCGCCGGGAATTCAGCGTGACGCCGCATTTTGAGTTCACATCGCCGGACTTCAGCTCCAGCGCTCTCTCCGACTTATTGGGCTCAGCACTGAATCTTACGGTGATCTTCTTGCCGTCATGGGGCTTGGCGCGGGTAAACGCCTTCCAGTCTTTCTTCTCGTCATTGCCGAGGTGGAAGATCTCATCGCTGATGGCCGTCGCTCCCTTCGCCTGGGCCGCCCCACGCACAGCCAGCGGGAAAAGGAAATAAAATCCGGCAGCCCAGGGGCCGCAGAACAGGAGCAGGATGCAGGCGTTTTTTTTCATCTGGAGTGAGCTTCCTGGCAGTAGAAACTGGTGAACTGAAAATTATACCCGTCACAGGGGGCGGTTGCAGTTGTTCACAAGCGGTTTACCGCAGAACGGCCTCTGCGGCAGAAGGTTTCTTTCCTGCCCCCGGAAGGAATAGAATAGCTGTCCGCCCCTTGCGGGCTGAATCCGACGGGTACCAGAAAAAAACGAGGTCGAAACAATATGCGCTCAGCCATCCGACGCTGCATTGCCACAGCACTCATCCTGCTGGCTCCGGCTGCCGTCCCGGCCAGGGACGAAATCCCCAACTTCATTACCCACGGGCCGATCCTCGGCCGCCTGAGCTCCGATGGGGTCGGGGTCTGGGGGCGCACGGCACGGGCCGGCTCTTTCAAGGTGCAATACGGCCTGGCGCCGGACCAGCTCAACTCATCCAGCCCCCCGGTCAAAACCCTGCTGGCGCGCGACAATACCGGTTGGGCACACCTGCGCGGACTCAAGCCGGACACGAAATACTACTATGAGCTCATCCTGGCCGACGGGATCGGGAAAACCGCACGCCGTGGCTCCTTCCGAACCCTTCCGGACACAAAAAACCTCAAGGATCCCAAGCTCAACCCCGAGGGACTCTTCAATTTCAGCTTCGAATTCGCCTGCGGCAATAACCAGAACCCGGGCCACAGCATCGGCCCCTCCCTCCCCGCCTTTGCCACCATGCTCAGAGAGCTCGAGGATCGGATCCACTTCGCAATTCTCAACGGCGACTGGCTGTACGAGACCCGGCGCGAATACAGTGTTCCTGACTGGCTCAGGCAGGTCAGCGCCGATCCGAAGCTCCTGCCCGGCGACCTCGACTACGCCCCGACCCTCGTCGGGGTCTGGGAGAACTACAAGCATTTCCTCAGCCAGGGACCCAACCTGGCGCGCTGGCACACCCGGATCCCCTCCTTCTTCACCTACGACGACCATGAATGCCTCAACGACATCTGGGGCGCCGGCTCACCGGGCCTGCGCGACCGCAGAGCCGTGTTCAGGGACATAGGAGTGAGGGCCTGGCACGACTACCTCGGCTGGAGCAACCCCTCGGAATTCAGCCAGAGAACCCACTTCGGACGTTGCCAGCTGAAAAAAGGCGGCGACATCCTCATCAACGAAAAGGCCGACTTCACGAAGATAGATCTCGCCCAGGTCAACAACCTCCATGTCCACTGGGGAACTCCCACCGCGGGAATCAACGACAACTCGCTCGACGGCGTGGGCGGCGACCCCAATGCGGGAGTCTATGAGATTGTTGAGGTCATCGATGCCCACCGGGTCCGGATCCGCCCGCCGGCCGATGTCGACAGCACCAGCTCTTACTCGATCGGCAGGCGCTCCTATTCCCGTTTCCGGGTCGCCAATTGCGATTTCTTCCTGCTCGACACCCGCGGGCAGCGACAGATGCATGACACCAGGAACCCCGCCAAGAAGGGCCTGTCGATGCTGGGCACGGTACAGCGCGAGTGGCTGATGCGAGAGCTTGCCGCAAGCGATGCGGATTTCCATTTCGTGGTCTCCTCGGTCAACTTCATGATTCCGCACGTTGGCGGCGGCAAGATCCGCGCCGGCGACAAGGATGAGGCCTGGACCGTTTTTCTCGACGAGAGGGAGCTGCTCATCAATTTCTTCGACTCTCTCAAGGCGCCGGTCTTCATGCTCACCGGCGACCTGCACAACAGCTTCGCCATCAAGATCACCGACAAGGTCTGGGAGTTCGCCTCGGGGCCTCACAACTCCAACAACCACTGGGCCAGTGACGAGGGCGACCGGCCACCGAACGGGCCCTTCAAGTACGGACCGCGCGAGGTCGACATCCGCTGGTCAACCTATTTTCGATCCGACATCCCACGCGGAAAGCTCCTGCACCCGACCTATTGCGTCGTACAGATCAACAACGTGTTCAACAATCCCCGGACCCTGTCGGGGACCCGCTGGGTGGCCTTTCCGAAGCCACAGGTCATTTTCCAGTATTACGACGGCAGGACCGGAAGGCTCCGATACGCCGAATCGATCCTGTCTCCCTGAAAAGAGGCCACCTCACTCCTGTGCACGCAGCCAGCTCAGAAAGAGCTCCTGCTGGGCCTTCTGGAAGCGGCCGATATCCTCGGGTGCGTGGTATTTGAGGGCTCCAGCGGCACCGCGGGAGCTCCAGGCCTCCTTTGCCAGCTCGACGCATTCGCTCACCGCCTGCGGGTCGAGGTCCCGGTCCCGCCGGGCCGCGTAAACAAGGCACGGGCGCGGCGCCACCAACGCCAGGACATCGTGATAATCAAAGGGGATCTTCGCCTCCGCTCCATCAAAGAGCCCGAGCCGGGGCGCCAGGGCATGCCACTGCCACAGGCGCCGGAGCCCACCGGTGGCGATGGAAGTGTCTGAGCGCATCGGAGTAAACCCTCCAAAGGAGGCCACCCCGGCAATCCGCTTATCGAGGGCGGTTGCATAGAGCCCGACCATCCCACCGACGCTGGCGCCAAGCACGTAGACCTTGCCGGGGGCGACCTTCGGCAGGACACCCTGCGCGGCGCCCTTGCCGTCGATGAGAAAGTCCGTCGCTGCGCTCACGTCGGCCACCATGCGGCCCAGTCTCGACCAGTGTGGGGCCTTTTTGTAGAAGTCGCGGCCCTCCAGCAGGCGGAGGCCGAAACCGCATTGATCGTAGGCCAGGACCACGTAACCTGCAGCAGCGAGGCGGTGGTAGACCGTGGTTCCCTGTACGCCGTAACCCTCGTTGTAGCCGCTGTGATAGGAATAAGGGTGAAGCCAGATCACCGCAGGGGCCGGCTGGTCGTTCTTCGTCTTGAAATACAGGTTCCCTCTCACCCCTGCTCCGAAGCGAACCGGCGTTCTCGATGTCCCGCCGGCCCGCCAGCGATCATGGGTCATCATCGCCGACTCTTCGCGGCTTATGAAGCCAGTTCGTTTTTCGCCGATAAGACTGGCCGGCGGCTCGCCGAGCAGCCAGCGAATCCGTGCGCGGCGGTCGGTGTCATCGACTGCCTCGCCCGAAGTGAACCTCTTCTCCAGTTCTTTGCCGGCGGCGCCCTTCTTCCAGGCTTCCCAGTCGAAGTGATGAATCAATTCTTCGGGAAAGTCTTCCTGCTTCGCCGTGCCGCGGCTGAAGCTGAGGTCAAACCAGTCCATGTTCCGACGGCGCTGCTCCTCGGTAACCGGGCCGTGCTGGCCGGGGCGGTACAGTATCCGCAGATTGTCCGGCTGCCCCAGGAGGGAATAAACCGAACGCCCCTCGAGGTAGGCGCGCTCGACCGCGAAGGTCGGCTCAGAACCATCATTGTACGCCGTGTGGATCATGCAGCGGCGCGGCGCAATGAGGGCGTACCAGCCGTGCGCATCGATCGGCAGCTCGTGCTCCCGGCCGGTATAGCTGCGAAGAGATGGCAGGAACCACTCGGAGGGGAAATCCTGCGGCGCCTCGGCGCAGGTGTTTCTCGATGTAAACCGGTAGGGACAGGACCCCGGAGAACCGGGGCTCCTTGCCACCACGCTGGTGATCCGCTCATCGAAGGCCGCAGCGATCAGCGACTGCTTGCCATAGCGCGAAAAGCCGATGATCCCGACCTTTCCGGGCGCAAAGCGGTAGCCGCTGGCGGGGG
>JAYGDV010000535.1:0-5050 GCA_046582735.1 Planctomycetota bacterium | reverse complement strand
CGAAGCGGCGCAGGGAAATGGCCCATACCCCTGGAACGCATCTTTTTTCGAGCCATGTACGCGAGACCGGTCCGAAGACACCCGGTGAGGAACTCGAGAGCTTCACCTTGCCGGAAGGTTTCCAGATCGAGCTCTTTGCCAGTGAGCCACAGATTAACAAGCCGCTGAATATCGCCTTCGACACCCGCGGGCGCCTGTGGGTCAGCAACACCCTCGAGTACCCCTACCCCGTGGGACTGGAAAAGAAGGGACGAGATTCGATCAGGATTCTCGAAGATACCGATTCCGATGGCCGTTCGGACAAGGTTACGATCTTCGCAGAGGGCCTGAATATACCGATGGGACTCTATCCCTATGGCGATGGAGTGATCTGCTTCAGCATTCCGAACATCTGGTATCTTCGCGACACAGATGGCGATGGCAGGGCGGATCAGCGTCAGAAGCTCTACGGTCCCCTGGGCTATGAGCGCGACACTCACGGCATGTGCAATTCCTTCACTAGGGGGCTCGACGGCTGGCTGTACGCCTGCCACGGATTCAACAACATCACCGAGATAGCCGGTACCGATGGTCACAGGATCCGGTTGCGCTCGGGCAACGTCTTTCGTATGCGGCTCGATGGTTCACGGGTAGAGCGATTCTCCAATGGCCAGGTGAACCCATTCGGCCTCGCCTATGACCGCTTCGGCGATCTTCTCAGTGCCGACTGCCATACAAAACCGCTCTCGCTGCTTTTGCGGGATGGCTACCACGAGTCCTTCGGGGCTCCGCACGATGGAGTGGGGTTTGTTCCCGGGATCATGAATCATAACCATGGATCGACGGCGATCTGCGGGGTGGTGCTTGGCAGCTCGACGGCTTTCGGGGAACCCTATGCCGCCAGTGCCTTCGGTGGCAATGTCACGACCTGCCGAATCAATCGCAACACCCTGGTACGAGATGGCTCCAGCCTGCGGGCTCGCGAGGAACCTGACTTCCTGGTCTCCGGCGATCCCTGGTTCCGGCCGGTGTACCTTCAGGCCGGGCCGGATGGCGCGCTCTACGTGGCCGATTTCTACAATAAGATCATTGGCCACTACGAGGTTCCGCTTGACCATCCGGGTCGTGATCGTCATCGCGGACGGATCTGGAAAATCTCTTACCGGGGATCCGATTCCCGGCGCGACGTTCCTGCTGCCGCTGCAGGAAGCGTCATTGCAGGGGGGCTGGGTAAGCTGTCGCTTGATGAACTCGTGGGGGAGCTCGGTTCCAGGAGCCTGGCGCGAAGGGCCCTGGCGCTGGATGAGCTCGAGCGGCATCCGGTTGCCGAGGCGGCTCGAGCACTGAGGGAGAGGCTCCCGATGGTAGCCGGGCTGTCGAGGGCGTACATCTATCATGCCCTCAAGCGGCTTGGAGTACTGGAGGAAGAAGATATCGCCGCAGCCGTTTCGCACCCGGATGCTGTCGTGCGGGTTCATGCCCAGAGGCTTCTCGCCGAGACAACTCTTGCCGGGGAGAAACCCGCAGCCTGGGTGCTGTCGGGATTTAAAGATGAAGATCCCATGGTCAGGCGGGCGGCCGTGCAGGCCGCCGCAAGCCGTCCGGCAGAGGTGCTTCTGCGCCCCCTCCTCGGTCTCCACCAGTCGACTCCCGGGGCTGATGTTCACCTCCGCCATTCGATCCGCATAGCCCTGAGAAACCACCTCAGGAATGACGAGTGGTTCCGGAAGCTGACTGCAGGAGAGCTCTCCGCCGATGAGTCCGGCCTGCTGGTCAGCCTCTGCCTGGCGCTCAGGAATCGTGGCGCGGGGGAGTTTGTCGTCAGCCGGCTTGACAGGCTGGGGCCTCTGCCGGCGGATAAGATCGGGGAATATCTCCGTTTCTCGGCGCGTTATGTCCCCGGGAAATCGATCGAACGGTTGGTTACCTTCGCCCGTGAAAAATTCAGGGGAAACCGGGATTTCCAGGGCGAATTGATCAAGTTCATCCGGCAGGGGCTGGAGGAGCGGGGCGTCGCGATTCCCGCATCGGTTCGCAATTGGGCGCTGGACCTTGCAAAAGGTTATCTTGAAACGGTCGCTGCGGGTATTCCCAGGGAGATCTCATGGGAATACATCCCGCATCCGGTGGCCCCCCGGCAGGAGAACCCCTGGCAGTTTTCCACCCGGCGCTCATTCGCAAGGCAGGCTACCGCGCCGGCTCCCGTCGGTTCTCCTGTTTTGAGCAGCTTTCCCACCGGCGAACAGAAAGTGGGAACCTACAGGTCGGAGAATTTTGTTCTGCCGGAGAAGTTCGGATTCTGGATCGCGGGCCATGACAAGCGGCCGGATGAGCCCCTTGGGGGAATGAACTTCGTTCGCCTTCGCGATGCTCTCAGCCATGCTGTTATCCGGCAGGTGCCGCCGCCGAGAAACGATAAGCTTCACCACATCGGCTGGGACACCTCCGGCGAGGCAGGCCGCAGGGTCTATCTCGAACTGGTAGATGGGAACACAGATGGAGCTTTTGCCTGGCTGGCCGTTGGAGGCTTCTCCGTTGCCGGCCTCAATCCCAGCAGGGTCTCGGGGAATGTGGGCAAAGGAGCCGCGCTCGCCAGGTCCTGGGGATTGTCTGAGCTGAAGCCCCTGCTGGCTTCCCTGGTGAAGAATAAAGCTCCCGGATACAAGCTGCGGGGGGCAGTCGCCCTGCAGTTGGCCGGGCTTCATGCCGATGCGAGGCTCTCTGCGCTGGCACTTGTTCCAACCCTGTCTTTCGCCTCTGTTATCAGCAAGGAGCAGGCGCTTGAGTTGGTCGCCACGGGTGCTGCCGGGAAGGCGGGGAAAGTGCTGGAGTCTGTCATGAAGGTCGCCAGTGCTGGAGGGCAGCGACGCCTGGCCGAAGAACTGGCTGCGGACCGGGGTGGAGTCATGGTCCTGCTTTCCATTGTGGATACGGGACGGGCAGGAGCTGCGTTGTTGAGAGATCCCGCCATCGCCCAGAAGCTGTCTGCAGTCAGCGACGGGGCGCAGAAGAAAACGATCTCGAAGCTCCTGGAGGGGTTGGCCCCCCAAAACGAGCAGCTGAATGCCATCCTGGAGAAGAGGAAGCAGGGCTATGTTGAGACCCCTGGCCGGCTGGATCCCGGCCGGGAGATCTTTAAGAAGATCTGCGCTCCGTGCCACAGGGTTGGAAACGAAGGCAGGGATTTTGCTCCCAATCTCGATGGCGTCGGCAACAGGGGGCTCGATCGTCTTATCGAGGATATTCTCGACCCCAACAGGAACGTGGATGTCGCCTTCCGTTCAACGACGATCGTTACCCGCAAGGGCAAGGTAACCACGGGTCTTCTGCGTCCGGGGACCGGGCAGCGGCTTGTCCTTGTCGACCGCGAGGGCCGGGAGATTTCTATCCCGGTTGCGGATGTTGCGCGAAAGCAACCATCCCGGCTCTCTCCCATGCCGGCTGATTTTTCAGAAACCCTCTCTGAGCAGGATCTGCGCGATCTGCTCACCTATCTTCTCTCACTGCGGAGTTCATGAGGAGAATCTCTCGCAGAATTGAGGGAGCCAGTCATAAAGTGGTGCCAGAGGGGGGACTTGAACCCCCACGACCGTAAGGTCACCAGATTTTGAATCTGGCGCGTCTGCCAATTCCGCCACTCTGGCACTCGAAGGGTAAGTGGGGCAGGAAGTCAGTTTACGTCCTCGGTGGCATTCCCGCAAGTGGCCCGGAATCGGTCGGCAGGGTGGTAAACCATCTATTTCAAGGAGGAGTCCTGCTCTCTTCGCCGCTTAACTTTAGGTTGGAAAGCACCCTGCAGGGTAGACTGATGCTGTCTTCAGGAGATTTGGTATGGCCGGACAAAAAACTGAGTCACCAGGGTTGATGCGCCGCCTCGCCCGGCGGTTGGTGCGATTCTATTACCCTCGCCTGGAGATTTCAGGGGCAGAGAAGATTCCGCAAAGTGGACCGGTTCTTCTATGCGCGAATCATTCCAATTCGATGATCGACCCTGTCCTGATGGGAGTTACCGCGGGACGGCCTGTACGATTCATTGCCAAGGCGACCCTTTTCGACATGCCCGTGGTAGGGCGGGCGATGCACGCTCTTGGTATGGTACCCGCTTACCGGGCAATGGACGATGCGAGCCAGGTACGCCGCAATATAGAGAGCCTGGATACCGGGGCGCAGATCCTGGTTGAGGGCCAGGCACTGGGAATCTTCCCCGAAGGCAAGTCGACGGATAAAGCTCGACTTGACAAGGTCCGGTCCGGGGCGGCTCGCATGGCCATCAAGGCCTACGATGATGGAGCCCGTGGAATCCAGGTGGTTCCCATGGGAATTAACTACGCACGAAAGGACCAGTTCCGCTCGGCTGCCTGGATCCGGGTTGGAGATCCCATCGATATTGATGAGTGGGTCGAGCGCCACGATGGGGATAGCCGCAAGGCGATGCGCGCCCTGACGGTTGAAATCGCCGACAACCTGAAGCAGTTGATGGTGCATCTCGATGAGCCGGAGTGGGAGCCCTGGCTGGAAGATCTCGAGATTATGGTTCCGAGCGTGGTGGACACTGCAGAAGTTGCAGCTGGTTCACTGCAGCAGCGCAAACGGATTGCCGATGCGATGAACCATTTTCTCGCCACCGATCGAGAGCAGGCGGAGGAAGTGGCGGGGGAGATTGAAAACTATCGTGAGGCTGTCGAATCGGCCGGGCTCAAGGTGGGGAGCCCGGTACTGGCGCAGCAAGGGGTTCTCGCGGCGCTCAAGGTCTTCGCCCTGATGCTGCGGTTGTTGCTGTTTTCGCTTCCTGCGCTCCTGGGAACTCTCTGGCACCTGATGCCGTTTCTCGCGGTGCGCTTCATCACAAAAGTTCTGGATCAGCCCGGGATGGTTACCAGGTCTACGCATCGGATCGGGGTTGGAGTGCCCCTTTACCTGGCTTGGTACGTGGCAATGGGATGGTTGATGCTCGATCAGTCGTTCCAGTACAGCGTTATCCTGAACACAATTGTGTTCATGCCGTTTGCCGGGGTGTTCGCTCTGCAGTTCTGGAGAAGAGCGAGTGGAGCTGCGGTCGTTCTGTGGCATC
>JAYGDV010000396.1:0-1912 GCA_046582735.1 Planctomycetota bacterium | reverse complement strand
CTCGACCAAGAACTGGTACCTGGCCGTCCGTTACGACAACTATGACGTCAGCGATGAAAGCAAGGACTGGAGTGTCACCTCGACTCTCGGTTACCAGGCTGCTGACAACCTCCTGATGAGGATTGAGTACCGCTGGGACCGCGGCGTTGGAGACAACGACGACAGCCAGACTGGCCTCAACGTCAACCTGGTCACCAGCTTCTAAGAACCCTCAAAGGGTGATTCAAAGCTGAATCGACCATGGAGACCGGGATGGAGATTTCTCCTTCCCGGTCTCTTTTTTTATGCCCGGGTTCTGGAGGGATTAACTGCCGAGGCGGTGGCGAACTTCGCCCGGGATCGCCGCAAAGGCCTCTTTGGTAGCTCCGTAGGCCTTCTTGAGGCCCTCTACACTGGGGCTTTCCGAGCGGGCGTAGCCCATGACGGTTTCTTCTGCTTCTACCAGCAGCTCGCAGCCGAGAGCTATTTCCGCCGCCAGCTCGTTGGGCACGAGCGCGACGCCGTTACAGTCGGCATGGAGAAGCTGGCCGACCTCGATCCGGCAGCCGCCGACAGTCACAGGGGTATGGGTCCCGACAATCCGGCACCAGGCATGGGAAGAGATGACAGAGGAGGACCAGCATGGAAATCCAAGCTCCCTCACCTGGTCGAGATCCCGGGCTCCGCCGGAGGTGATCAGCCCGACACAACCGAAATTCTGGTACACCGTGCACATGACCTCTCCGAAGGTGGCGCCGCAGGGCTCCGGATCGATGTCCTCAAAGACCACGATGCGTGGGGCCGGCAGCTCTTTCTCGAAAACTTCGACCTGGTCGGCGAGATTAGAGTAGGCATCGCCCTCCTCCGGTTCGGTGGCGCTCTGGAAGGTGGCGGTGCTGGCGTAGCCGACGATGGGGGCCATCTCCGGGAAGCAGGCCTTGATCTCTCCGCCGAGGAAGCCCTCCTGCCGGGGGCGGACCTCGAAGAGCTCGATCACGTTGAGCACGGTGGGGGTGTCGTATTGCCGCAGTTTTTCCAGGACCTCGGGGTCAATGGATGTCATTGCTTTCTCCAGGGGCTGTTAATGGTCTGCCGGTAAGTTCCGCGGCCGGCCCGGGGTTCATGCCCGCGGGGGGAGCTTTCAGTCTCCAGGGTTCGCAGGCTCGTTCTCCTGCAGATCCCAGCCGCCATCGTCTTCGTTTTTCCTGTATCCCAGCTCGGCCAGTGCGTTCTCGACCACGGCGATGGATGCCTTGTGTTCTTCAATGTTCTTGTCTTCGCCAAGGGTGCGCCCGCGCTTTCCAGGGATCTCGAGGAACATGTAGACCTCCGGCGCGGTGACCCTGTCTCTCAGCGCCCGCAGCACCTCGACCGGATCGATGAACCCGGCTCCCTGCTCGAAATGGCCGGTAGCGAGGAATTCGGGGTCGGTCTGCTTGAGGTGCAGCTCAAAGGTTTCGGCGGGGAAGGCATCTATCCAGGCCTTGTAATCCCGGTCCTTGTCATCGGGGCTCTCTGCCCGGCTGATGCCGTGTCCTGTATCGTAGCAGAGGTGGACTGGAGAGGTGCCTGAGGGGTTCTCCTTGTGATGTTTTTCAAGGATGTCGAGTGTCCGGCGGGTCTCAGGGATGCTCGAACAGCCCTCCCTGTGGGCAGCGGCCATCTCAACGACCAGGCGGGGAACACCCAGCTGGGCGGCATTTTCCATCCAGCGCTTCCAGATCGCCATGCCTTCATCGAAGAGCTTGTCGTAGAGCGCGGGATCTTCAGAGTCTTCACGGTTCATGGTGAAGAGGGAAAGCCCGGCGAATTCAGCTCCGTAGCAGGCGGCCTGCTCGATGATCGAAAGCCCCGAGATATAGGCGCTCTCGCGGATCTCCTTATTGGCGTGCGTGATGGCGCCCGCATCGCGGTATACCGTAAAAGAGCTGAC
>JAYGDV010000394.1:0-20742 GCA_046582735.1 Planctomycetota bacterium | reverse complement strand
AGTGATTTGTATTGCCATAGTCTGCCGGGCTGCTGCCTGCTCCTGGAATGAAGGGGAGAAGCTTATCATGGCGGCATCTGGAGTGAAGAAGATTCTATCAGCCGGGTGACAAAGGTTGTCACTAGTGACAAATTCCAGCTCATTGCCTGTCGTTCTTTGCCGATGGTGGAAAAAATAGAATACTCGATGTGTATGCAGCACATGGACTTGCGAATATTGCTCACTTCGGCACGGCACTTGATGGGTGTTCAGAGGGGGAACTGGGTTGATGGGATGATCATTCCTGCAGGTATTTCGGAGGTAAAGCCGTTGAAAGCGTCCACGCCAGCTGAGACTGGAGATCCCCGTCCGACTCCCGGGCCCTACGGATTTGAGGTCCTGGCGCAGCCACGGGCCGATGGTCCCTGTGCCCGTAACAGGCAACAGGGCTTCAGCCTGCTTGAGACGACCTTGTCCACGGTTATTCTCGGTGCCGTCCTCATAGGAACGCTCGGATCTCTTTCTTCAGCGGCCATCGGCCAGCGTAGCGACAGCACGAGAGTCGTGAGCCAGTTGTTGCTCTCACGTGTGATGGAGGAGCTTCGATCGACTCCCCCGGAGTCGCTCCCCGGCTATGATGGGAACTGGCTCGAGGAGGATGGGTACAGGGTGGAGATTAACGTGGTTCCGCATGCAGCCGGGCTGCTCAAGTTGTCGCTTCGGGTTCAGCACCTGGCGGAGACCGGGATCGAGACACGCGGGGTGCTGCTGGTGGCGGGGCCCTAGGAGAGTTCAAATGAGAAAACCGGCAATACAGAGCCAGGTAAACCCGGACAGGAGCGCCCAGTGCAGAGGCGATCAGGGATTTACGCTTGTTGAGATGGCAGTTGCAATGAGTGTAGGGGTGCTTTGCCTTCTTGTCCTCGGCCAGGCGCTCTCAACCGCCGCAGGCTCCAGTGATTCTATTTTGAAACAGGCGGAGATGCTCACAGATGTGCAGAGAGGTATTGAGCGTCTGCGCAGGGAGCTCCAGTCGGCCAGTCCTGACCTCGTCGAGGTCAGCACCCATGCAGATGGTAATGATGTCCTGGTGCTCAAGACCGCGGGCCCCTATACCGGGGCGGTTCGCTGGGGAGCGCATGACCAGTCCGGAGAGTGGATGGCGGGGTGGTCCTCGCGTTTTCGTGTGACAGGTGGCCAGTTGGTACGCGAGGTTGTCGATCTGTCCGGTTCTCCCAGGGGTGAGCCCCTGTCACTGGCCAGGGGAGTTATGTCGGCGGTTCCCGGGGAGAAGGGGTTCTCTGTGCAGAGGAGCGGCTCGCTTTTCACTATCGACCTGCGGGTGCGCCGGGAGTTCAGGGATGGGAACGTATTGGAGAAGAATTTCTCAACGGCCATCAAGACCTTGCCCGGTCTTTTCGAATACTGATGTTTTTCAAGGGAAGGCTGCGCTTCGGTGCAGCCCTAGTCGAGGAGTGAAATCCCATGCCTGCAATAGGTAGTGAATACCAACGGAGCGATTCGCGGCAAGCCGGCTATTTCAGCCTGCTGCTCGTTGCGGTAATTTCCCTGATCGCCACCGCTGTTCTGACTGCCACGGCGACGGTGGTCACCTCGTCGAAAGATGTCCGTCGCAAGGGCAACCTCATGTCTGCCCGCCTGGCTGCAAGGTCCGGCATTGCCGAGCAGGTTGCCGAGATCGTCGCGCTCCGCGACAAGGCTTCGATCAACTCGCCGTTTACAGGTATGGACAGCATCGATACCAATCCGGTCATGGGGCCCGGGGGCTTCACCGTAACCGGCAGAGGGCGCTTGCTGGTTGATCACGAAGGCCGGGTTGTGGCTGAGTACGATGTATTCGTCGATGCCCTGCAGGGGTCGACGACCTCGAGACGCCTGGCGATCACCTCCTATGCCTACGTGCCATCCAGGGCTGCGTATGATACGGGAGATCCCGACGCGTCGAGGGCTGATGCCCACACGGTTGTCGAGGTCAGGTTCCAGGGCAGCGAGGTTTTCGACTATTCCTATTTTATCAATCACTGGGGCTGGTTCTTCGGAGATTCGATTGTGGCCAATGGCAATGTCCGCTCCAACGGCCAGTTTGACTTCGGTCATCACACCTCCGCCGTGCATGGGAGTCCCCGCTACGAGGCCTCCCATGGAACAGAGCTCCTTGGTTATCTTGATGATAATGGGGATGGGGTCCGGGATGGAAGCGATGGGGGGGTCTATTCCTCTGACGCGATAAAGAATGCAAGCAATGTCTCCGGACTGGCAGGCGACTCGGATAATCTCCATGAGACAGAGAAGATGGTCAAGATGCCCAATCTCGAGGATCTCTCCTTTTATGAGCAGAGGGCACAGGCGCGCGGTTCCAGTATCGGCGTTGGCACATCGGTAGAGGTTAACGGCGTTCTCGGTGATGAGAGCGGGGAGCAGCAGAACCTGTTTCTCGTGGGTACCGTTGAAGAGCCGATTGTTCTGAATGGACCGGTGGTGGTGCGGGGCAACGTGATTATTTCAGGTTATGTAAGCGGCCAGGGTTCGATCTACTCCGGTGGCAATATCTATGTCGCCGGCGACATCCTCTATCTCGATGGCCCAGACAGCATTCGGCCGGGAGCGAACGACCAGCAGAGCGTGGAGAACTGGAGGAGGGAAACTGCCGGGCTTGATTCCCTCGGCCTGTTTGCCAGGGAGCATATCGTGGTGGGAGATTTCACGGATGACTGGTGGCAGTCCAACGTGTCGTCATGGGTAAACCATGAATTGAACAAATCCCGGGAGGATGCCGGGATCGATGGAATTCAGAACACCCGGGAAGGTCCCGATGGAGTTCTCGGAACCGCCGATGATGATTTTCTCGAGGATGATGGCGTCTGGACGGTGAGCCGCTATACGCAGGAGGATGCCGAGAAGGGCCTGATTCCCGAGGGCAGGCAGCCTGGCGATGTGATTCCCGGAAGCGGGGAAGACATTGATGGGGATGGGAGCTATGACGACACCACCCGGATGTCAGAGTTTTCTTTTTCCGATCCCCTGGAGACGCAGTACTGGGCAGGGAATCTCCAGGAAGACCAGGAGTCCTATTCCGATGTTTCCAGCTCTGAGATCAGCCGTCTTGACGCGGCGTTCTACACCAACCATACCTTTGCAGCGGTCGTCTCCAACCCCGGCGAGGTGATCAGGATCAATGGCTCGGTGGTTTCCCGCAACGAGTCGATTATTTTCGCGGCTGCCGGCCTTGAAATGAACCATGATGAACGTCTCACCGGGCGCGGGAGTCCTGAAAGCGGTTTTGACAGCCCCCTCGGCTGGGACCCTGTCCGCTTTGTCCACTGGGAGTTCGACAGACGTCTGCCCGCAGAGGTCATCTCTTCAGCGCAGAGTATCAGGGAACACTACAGTGGCATTTTCGCGGGAGCTGGCGAATGAAATATCCTGGAAAAACAACCGGCACGCTGGTGCTGTTCGCATTCCTGGTTTCTACGACCGTGGTTGCAAACGAGAATCCGGAGCCTGTTGAAAATCCTGAAGCGGTCAACGCCAAAAGCCGTTCGAAGGGGATCAGGCATCTCTTTATCAATAAGCCGGCTATAGCCGAGCGCGCCAGGGCCAGGTTGCAGAGCCAACCAAAACAGCCCCATCCTCATGCGGGCAGGGGGTTCCTGCTTGAAAAGGTCCAGGGAGGCTCCGGGAAGGGGAAGATTGACCTCGCAAAATTGCGCCAACGCCAGCTCGACCAGGTTGAGGGACGGACCGTATCTAATTACCCGGCCCGGAAGGTGGGTGAAAATAAGATTCCTGTCCAGGCTCAGAAGATGGAGCCACAAGCCACTGCAGCCGTGGGCGGCGCCGGATTCGGGAGCGTGGCAGGCGCCTGTGTTGCCGCGGCTCTGTTCTTCCTGGTGCTGAGGTGGAGAAGGGGCCGTGGCGGCTCCGGGCAGAAAAAGAAAAAAGCGGCCGGGCTCTGTTGAGCCCGTCCGCTTTTTTCGCCAACCGGTCTTTTTGAGGCTTACTTCAGCTTCGCAAGGACCCGCTGGGCATTTCTCGGCATCTTCGGCGCTCCGACCTTGCCGAAGTCCGAAAGCTTGTATTCAAAGTGGAATGCGGCGTGCTCGCCACCGACGATCCTGTTTCCCTTGCGACGGGTCTTTCCTTTACGGCCCGTCAGCGCAGTAACCTTGATACGGATGGGAAGAGAGGTTTCGGGATCAATCTCGATTTCATAGAAGGCGTTGGTCATTGTCTTGTCCGCACCGGACACGAATGTGGAAACCGTTCAGCCACCGCCGAGACAACCGGATTTCTCCACTGTCAGGTAATGGTTGAGTGCCTCCTTGGTCGGGGTTTCGACAAGCATGATGGTCGGCATGATGGCTTCGGCCTCTTTTTCCGACAGGCGCTTCTTTGAAACCACCGTTCTTCCGCTTCCCTCGAGCTCAACCTCATCGGCCTGCCGGGCGGGATTCTTTCCGCCTTCAGCGGCGGCGTGGTCAGCATTGAGCCACCTTCCGCTCCGCTTGGCATGACGAAGAGCCTGCTTGAGAACCTCCTGGGGAAAGTTGAAGAAAGTCTGCAGCTTCTTGCCCTGCGGATCAGAGTGAATGTTTCTCCAGGCGCCTTTAATAAAACGGACGCCTTTGCGGGGGGTCTTGAAGGATTCCTGTGCGGAGATGTGGATCAGGCCCTTGTAGATATCTCCCTGGTAGGTTTCCTTCACCGCGAATTGATGGATCTTGTGGTCAGCGACGTTTGACAGTCCGCCCTGTACGGTGAGGGTGGTCTTGAAGCCCTTGATCTTGGAGAGAGCCTTTGCAGCCTTTACCAGCTGGGAATAGGGGGAAGGAACTTTCTTCCCGGGAGCATCTGCGGCAAAGAGGGTTCCTGTGCAAACGGAAAAAACTACTGCTGCCGCCAGGACCCTGGTTAAGGGAAATCGCATCCTGTTTTCCTTTCTCTCCCCGATGGTGAGAGTTGGATCGTTAACGGGTAATACTGAATTCTGACTCGGAGGATGATTGTATTTCTACCGCGGTGGATAGAAAAGGATAATTGGCTACCAGGGGCGAATTTAATCGCTCCGAAATGACCTAAATCCCTTTATTTCGAGGCTTTGCGCAGCACCTGGAGTCCGCTGAGAATGGGGGGGAGCTCTCCCCTGGTTTTCAGCTTCAGTCTCAGCTCCTGCCCCAGGCTGACATCGTCGATTGTTTTGATGATTTCACGGTTCAGGCCACCCGCCTCGCTGACAATGTCCAGTTTCTCGAGCCAGGTTGTCCCCTGGAGCTCGACGTCAAATACTCTCTGGCCGGCCTTTATCTTATCCATCTCAGCGAAGACCAGCCGGATCGTGTAGAGGTTCGAGTCCGATTCTCCCGGAGGCTTCCGCATGTTCCAGTAGCCTGCGATCTTACCGGCCTCTACCTTCGCCTCTCCTTTTTGCAGCAACTGTGATGGTGGGAGGCTTACATTACAGATCCGTAATTCGTCCAAAAGGTTGGCAGCACCCTTGGCGCCCTTGGCAATGGTGTACTTCGGCTTCTTGCTGTCCCACCACAGGCGCCTGTTGACAGGTCCCAGGTGTTCACCGGCTACCTGCCCATCGACATAGAGGGCGCCGCGTCCCGAGGCCGCATCGTAGGTGAATGCAATGTGGATCCATTTGTCTTTGGGGAGGTCCTTGCCGGAGGCGATCCTGATTTCCTTCTCGTTGTTGTCGCCGGCCTCGTTTGCAATGAAGTAGCGGACCCTGAGTTTGCGGTTGTCGAGGACGAATCCGTGTTGTGAATCCTTTCCTGAGCCCCGGGCGTCCACAAAGTCGAAGTCGGAATTTACCCGGGTCCTGAACTCGACCGTGATACTTCCTGGCGAGAGCTGTTCGCAGTTCTGGATGCTGGCATCGAGAGCGTCCTTGCCCCCAGCCGGTCCGAGACTGCTTGAAGGGCCCTGGTCGCCGGCGCCCCCGGGTGAATCTTCATAGAGCTTCGCCTTGTCGGCGCTGATGGGGCTCCTTCCCTTGACGAGGTTTTCCAACTCGAGGGGCCCGGTGGCCTTGGGGTTGACTCCAATGATGATTTCAGCTTCACCCTCGAGTACCGAGGAGGAAATCCAGGGCAGGGTTCCGGACTCGATGAGAGCCGAATGCCTGCGCTTGTATTTCAATCCCTTGCCGTTCAACTTGATCCGGGCGTTTGGTGAAGGGCCTCCGACGCTGGGATAATCGATCCAATAGGTTCCATCTCCGGCCCTTCGGTCGCCCGGTGCGCCGAAGTTGAGGCCGAGGTTGTCGACACGCTTGTCATCACCCTTGTAGGTACTGAAGGTCCACATCTCAGCTTCGGGCATGTGGACAAATGCAAGGGAGGCCTGGTTCTGGTAAGAGCAGGTGCAGGTGCGGGTGTAGTCCGGGGCGTTGAGGATTCCTCCAGCAGGGATCAGGTTGGAGGTGCAACCTGACCGGAAACCTCCCAGGTTTCCGGTCCCTGAATCGTCTGTAAGATCGTAATAGCCTGCCGCAGCGGAACGGAAGGTGAGCATGTTCGGGCAGCCGATGGCCGTATTGCAGCCGTAGTTCCTTGTATAAGACCAGTTCACGGGCTCTCCGGAGACCGGGTGGGGCTTCTTGATCCTTGCGCCATTAAGAAGGTTGTAGGCATACCCGGGAGAGCCATCGGCCTGGGTTACCACCATCTGGCGGAGGAGAATAGGAGGGCCATGGTATTTGTCGGAATTTTCCCAGAGCTTTTCGCCGGTGGCGCCACGGTAGGCGACCATGCCCTGTCCGATCTCATCCCCGGCCCTGTCCTTGGCCTTGCTGCCTGCCTGCAGGAGGATGTCGTGTTTCTCAGAGTAGCCGAGCCAGGTCCCGAATATTCTCTCGCCTGTTTTCCACAGAACCTTTCCTGTACCGAGCTCAACGGCCTTGATGGAGCGATTTTCTTCGGCGATTTTCCCCCGGCGCTTGTAATAGTTGAGCTGGGCATCGGTCAGGCGGTCCATGAAGAAGACCTTACCGTTGCCGGCGGCCAGGGTGTTGTGCCTGATATTGTAGCTCGCTTCGTGTTCACAGATGAGCTTGCCGCTGTGGCGGTCGAGCACCGCGATCCTCTTGCTGCCCACTCCTACCCAGCTGCCATCCTTGCCGGCGGACTTGGGCGTGTAGTCCGGCAGGCCGAAGATCTTGTTGAGGATCGTTCTCTTGATCCTGACGGCCGCTGCATCCGAAGGGCTCCTTCCGGGGACCGCCTCCAGGTATTTACGAAGCTGTTTTTCGAGTGGGTCGGTTCCTGCCTTTCCCCTGATCTTTGGGGGGATCTTCTGGTGCATCTCCTCCGCTGCAAGGAGGCGGTTGAGATTCACGAGCAGGTGGTCCTTGACGTTCTGTTTATTCCCTCTTGCAAGCACCTCGAAATTCTTGAGGTTGGCCAGGCGCGTAAGCAGGTTCTTGACCTGGTCATCCTTCATTCCGTTGATTTCCTCCTTCGAGTAATCCGGGTATCGCAGCTTGGTGGGCTGGATCCCGGCGAGGAGGTAATCCCCCCAGATTCCCAGGTAACCCCATTCGGCGGGTTGGGGTTTTTCACCATTGGCCTGGACCTTGAATTGGGAGATGGTTTCCCCGGTGGCGGGGTTGAGGCGGAGGCAGCCTTTTTTGTAGATCGCATAGATGCCGTCAGGCATCGAGACGTAGTTGCTGCCAAGGATATTGGCCCCCGGCTGGTGATCTGTATTGTCGTAGGGAACCCCGAAATCCTTGAGGGTTCTCTCCCACAGCAGCCGGCCGGTGTAGGAATCGGTCGCGCGCAGCATATTGCGCCCCTCGATAATGACGCGTCCCTCGACAACCTGGGGTGTGGGGCCATGCCCATGCCGGGGCAGTATCCCGGAATTTGAGGGGCCCCCGAACCAGAGAAGTCCTAGGGGCGCCCGGACGTTCAGCTCTGATGAGGCCACGGAATTGGATACGTCCCCGTTTTGATGGGTCCAGTTGCCTGAACCTGCCGGCGCGGAGACCTTTCGGGCGACAAAGAGTGTCTCGCCCGTTTCGGTTTCGCAGCCGTGCAGATCGCCTGAAGCGAATGCCTTTTCCATGGGCTCATTCTTTGCAGGCAGGCAGGCTACCCCGGTGAAGGGGCGCAACAGTTTGTAGACTGCGCGGGCGGCCTCGGCGGGTTTTTCCTTCGCAAAGGCGAGATCCTCTGAAACGACCAGGTCAGCCATATACGGAGCCAGGGGGATTCCCAGGGGGTTCCCGGTTATGACGGCAACCCGGAGTCCGTAGAGCCCCATCGTGTCCATTTGTTTTCTGAACGCGGCAACCTTTTCGCTGTCGGGTTCGATGGCGGTGATATGGAGGTCTGATTGGGCGGCCAGGGCGGCGATGAGCTCCCCGGAGCCCAGTCCGAGCGCCAGGCAATAGCCTTTTTCTGTTTTCGCAGTTTCGAGGATCCTGGCCGCTACACCCGACCATTTTTTCTCCGGATTAACCGTTTCGGAACTTTCTTCGGGCTGCTGGATGACCCTGGGCCTGGTCAGTGGTGTCAGGTCGAGATCGAAGGCGAGGTCTGAACTGTCAGCTCTCTGCTGGTGGATCGATACCGCCATCAGGTTTTTCCCCGGCTTCAGGAGATTCCCGGGAATTTTGATCTTATCGAAGACATTTTCATTCTTGATCTGGATGCCTGAGTAGGCCTGGTGCTTTACCGTGCCCTTGGGCATACGAAGCCGGGCGGCCTGCTTCCCGTTGAGATAGATGATGGCTCCATCATCTGCCAGGATATTGAGCTCGAGGTCACCGAACTCAACCCGGCCCGGTAATTCAAAGGCATGCCTGAAATAGCTCGCCGCATGTTTCTTCTTGGCGTCTTTCCCGAAATCAAGCCGGGTCTTTTCGTTGTTGTCCCCATACCCCAGCCGTGCAGGCCCGGCCTTCCATTTTGAATCATCAAAACCAGGGGTGTTCCATTTTGTACCGGGGTCCTGGCCATCATCCTGGTATTTCCAGGTGGAGCCTCGCGCGACGATGCTCTTGATTTCGATGGTTTTGGGTTCGGGCTCTTTCTTTTTGACCTGGAGGTTGGTTTCTTTTCCCCCGAAGCAATAGATCCTGCCGGCATCGGTGCTGACAAAGAGCTTCTCATCGCCGGCGATCATATTGAGCGCCTCGTCGGGAATCGCAGTGCTCCAGGTGACCCGGGCCCCTGCGATGATGTTCGAGAAATCAACTGCGAGAATGAGGTCGCCCTCGCCTTTGCAGTAGAGGTGTTTCCCGGCCTGGATAAATACGTTTTTTACCTTCTGGTCAATCGGCGCGGCCCAGGTCTTGCGCACCCTGATGGTGTTCTGCACCTTGCCCTTGCGGTCCTTGCTCTTGTGGTTCTCCCAGCGTGGCTGGAAGCCTCGCAGGCCGTCTCCATCGTGGCAGATAACAGAGTGGTCGTTGATGAGCATGGCTTCGAGCTTCGTGACGAACTTGCCGTTGTCGATGCGGTAGACGCAGCCACGATTCAGGTAAAAATTTTCGCCGAGCACGACATCGTAGCCGCCGCCGCCCTTGGTGCCCATGTTGCGGGCGCTGACATCGTAGTGCCGGATGGCTCCTGTTTTACGGTCGTAGACAGCGGGCATGGTCCGGCCACCGGAAATAACGAGGAAATCTTCGTTGGCAGCGAGGTATCCCTGTGGGGCTATGCCGGAGAAGGCGGGGCTGCCGTGTTGCTGGGTCTGGTAGCTGGAACCCTCCCCGCTGTTTGTCCAGACAACCCGGCCGCTTTCAGCGTCAAGCGCGTGCACGAAAATTCCCATGAAAGGCCAGATCCCGGCGCCGAAGTAAACCTTGTTGTCATAGATGACCGGCCCTCCACGGGCAGGCCATGTGCTTACGAGGCGGTTGTTGCCGAGGACTCGTCTTTCATTGGGGCCACCGCGGAATTTCCAGGCCAGCGAACCATCTGCGGTCTGCAGGCAGTACAGGTATCCATCGTCACAGGCGACGAAGATTTTATCCTTCCAGATGGCAGGAGAGAACCTGACGGGGCCACCGGTGTAAAAGCGCCAGAGCTCCCTGCCTGAGTCGGTATCGAACGCGGTAACCTTGTCGGATACCATCGAGCCGACGAACAGTTTTTTTCCTGCGAGTACGGGCTCATAGAGGCGGTCAAACTGCAGTTTTTCCTGGTCAGCAGGCCAGGCGGTTTCCGGCCTGGGTAATTCGAGGGTCCATTGAAGAAAGAGCTTGTCGGGAAGCTGGGCGGAGCTGGAGCCTCGCCGTGCTGCATCAGCTCTCCACATCGGCCAGTCAGAGGCTGTGGAGTGAAGGCAGGGAAAAAGGAGAGCCGCAATGAGCAGACCCTTGCACGCGAGTCGAGATAGCAAGACAGGATCCTGGAATATTTTCATCAGAACAATCATAGCGGGGGAATCCGGCATTTCCCGCTCTGAAAGGCCGATGTTAGTCTTATTTGGCCTTGAAAGCCAGTTCTGGAGCAGTTCGCCGGGATGGCTCGGAGGTTATTCGGTTACTCAATGTCAAAACGGACCCCCTGGGCGAGGGGAAGCTCGGTGCCGTAGTTGATTGTGCAGGTCTGGCGGCGCATATAGGTCTTCCAGGAATCCGAACCAGCCTCCCGTCCGCCGCCGGTTTCTTTTTCACCTCCGAAGGCTCCACCAATCTCTGCTCCGCTTGTGCCGATGTTGACATTTGCAATGCCGCAGTCGCTGCCAAGGGCTGAAAGAAAATGTTCCGCGCTCTTTACGGAGTCGGTGAAGATCGCCGAGGACAGCCCCTGGCGGACATCATTCTGAAGCGAGACAGCCTCCTCGAGGTTCTCTATCTCGATGAGGTAGAGAATAGGCGCGAAGGTTTCTTCCTGGACGATCTCCAGGTTTGCATCCGCTTTGAGCAGCGCCGGCTCCACGAAAAACCCGGGACCCTCGATCCGGTTTCCACCGCTGAGCAGCTCTCCGCCGTTTTCGCAGGCGGTTGCCACAGCCTGCAGAAAGGTGTTGACGGCTTCTTCGTCGATGAGTGGCCCGACGAGGGTTTGCGGGTCAAGGGGATCTCCGACAACGGCTGAACCATAGGCCAGGGTTAATTTTTGCGAGAGCTCTTTAAAAACGCTTTTTTGCGCAAGCACCCTCCTGGTAGAGGTGCATCGCTGTCCAGCGGTCCCGAGAGACCCGAAGAGAACCGCACGCAGGGCAAGGTCGAGGTCTGCATCCTCGAGAACGATGACCGCATTGTTCCCGCCGAGCTCGAGCAGGCTGCGTCCCATTCGGGCAGCGACCTTCTCTGCCACCTTCCTGCCCATTCGGCAACTTCCAGTGGCACTGATGAGCGGCAGGCGTTCATCCCGGGCAATCTGCTCACCTGTTTCACTTCCCCCGACACAGAGATTGAAGACTCCTGGAAGTCCTTCCGCTTCAAGGACCCGGTTACAGATTCTCTGGACCGCTATGGCGCTCAGTGGTGTTTTTTCCGAGGGTTTCCAGATCACTGTATCCCCGCAGATGGCTGCGATGAGTGCGTTCCAGGCCCAAACGGCCACAGGGAAATTGAAGGCGGTGATGACACCGATGGGGCCGAGAGGATGCCATTGTTCAAACATCCGGTGATCCGGGCGCTCGCTGGGCATGGTCCCACCCCCGATTGTACGGGAGAGCCCGACGGCAAAATCGGCGATATCAATCATCTCCTGCACTTCGCCTTCCCCTTCAGAGAGGATCTTTCCGCATTCGAGGGAGACCAGTTTTCCCAGGGGTTTTTTGTAATGACGGAGTTCTTCGCCAATGCGGCGTACGATTTCGCCTCGCTGGGGGGCAGGTAGCTTCCTCCAGTGCTGAAATGCTTTCCTGGTGTTTCGGATGCATTTTTCAGTCTCTTGCGGGGTTGCAGAAAGAACCCTGCCGAGCTCTTTTCCGGTTCCAGGGTCAAAAGAAGCTAATTCCTGCCCACTGCCGGCCCACTCACCATTTGAACAGAATCCTGACTCTACAGGCTTTATATCGAGTTCCGGGGGTATTGAGTGAGGTTCCATTGTCTTAATTTATCCGGCAAAATGCAGTTGAAGGGCTTCCTGGCAGAATTGTCCCCTTAGGGACACGAACATCCACTATAGACTTCTCACCAGGGGTGATCCGCAGAGCCCGCAGGAACCCGGATCAGGCTACCCTATATAGGCTGTATAATTCCGATAACTCTATTAATTACAAGATGTTGCGATGCCATGAAAGGCCCAGGACGGTCCTGAAGCCTTTCTGCAGCCCCCGGTAGGTTCTCACGGCCCACGGAACGACTGGTTAGAAGTATTTTAAGTTATTGTATTATAATACTTTGTAGTTTTTTTGGCAGGTTTTTCAGCGACTCCAGCAGCATTAGTGAATCTTCTGTCATTCGCTGTTTTTCGCGTGTATCCTTTGACGACTGAAATGGTTTGAAACTGTTGAAAAAACTAACATTGGAGGCCGCTCCATCAATGGACGCTACCGCCAAGAAACTGTTGAAATTACTCGATTCTGACGATTTGGGGTTACGGGTATCAGCTGCCCAGGTTTTCTCTGAATTGGGTATTTCCTCTAAGCCTGTTATCAAGGCCCTCGGCAATTGCCTCAGAGAGCCGTATGAACCAATCCAATTGGCTGCTTTAAAGGGTCTTGCCCGTCTGGGCGCCTCAGATGTAGCCCATCTCGTCGTACCCATGATTCTCAAGGGTGGAGATGTGCGGGAGCATGTCATGGCGGTAGTGGCTGCAATCGGCCCTTCTGCCGTTCCCCAATTGCGGGATCTCTACGATGGAGCAGATTTCAATGGGCGCCGTGCGATTATCACGAGCCTGTCGGTCCTGAACGGGAAGCCGGCTGTTGATTTCATGCTCAATAAGCTCGCAGAGGAATCTTTCGAGCAGCAGCAGCATCTGCTGGCACGCCTTGCAGAGGCGATTAATGCCATGAAGCCGGCCCAGCAGACGCCCATCTTTCCCCTTGTGCAGAAATTGCTTCGTGGGAAGCCGGATCCCAGCAGCCCCTACCTGCATATTTCAGGTCTCATATTGCTTGGCTGTTTCAGGGGCAGGTCCCTCGCCGGCCGGGCCAGGAAGATCCTGCGTAATTATTCAGACCCCAAGCATCTCCCTGAGATCAGAAGGTTCGCGCTTGTTTCACTCTACAGGCAGTTTGATGAGTTGAAGGCAACGCCCGATTTCCTTCGTTTCCTCCAGAAGAGTCTTTGTGATTCAGATTGGGAGAATGTAGCTCAGCACGCCCTCACCGGTTTCAAGAAGGTCGATCTGAATTCGAAGGATTGCCTGAAGCTGGTGCAACTGTTCAACAAGTCACCGCACTTCACCGTGCATATTCATGTCTTTGAGCGGTTGAAGGGAATCAATCGTCCGGAGATTGCCAGCGCGATCGTTCCTTTCCTCTCCGATTCCCGTTTCAGGGTTCGCGAGGCGGCCGAGGTTGCTCTGCGGCAGCTTCCTTCTGGTATCGAGAGTCTTTTCAAGACCCTTGTCGAGTCAGAAGATCTCGAGGTAACCCAGAGAGTGAACTCCATTCTCCAGGAATTCCCGCAGAAGACCCGGCGTAAATATCTCGACCGGGCGGTAAAGCGTCTCCTCCTTCTCTTCGAGAGAAACGATGTTCGCTATCGCTCCTTCCTGGAATTTGTGAAGGGGGTAGACCCGGAACCGCTGCGTGAGAAAGTCCACGAGAAGGTGCTCAAACTGAAGAACGGCGGAAGCCGCGAAAAGTGGAGCAGGATCTGCGTTTATATGCAGCTGCTGTGGGACAACCACATGATTACCTCCGAGGGCCGCTATCATTTCGCGATTGCCCTGATTCGCCAGAGTGCCAGGGATCTCGATCCCGCCTCCAGGCGGTCAGACCTCGGCCTGAGAGTGTTGCGTGCGCTTATCTACGACAGCTATGAAGAGCTGGTCGAGAAGATCGTTGTCGACAAGCAGGTCAAGCCGGAAGATTTTTACTATCTCGGTTTCCATTTTGCCGAGGAAAGTGAGCAGATGGGCGGATTCGGTGTCCGGATGCTTCAGCACCTCGTTGAGGCCTTCCCCCGCAGCCAGATCTGTCCGCAGGCGGAGCATAAACTGAAATTGCATGTGCCTGAGGAGCAGGAGGCCACAGAAGAGGTCGCCAAAGAGAAACCTGCCCGGAAAAAGGCAGCCAGTAAGATCGGGTCCTCTGCCAAGAAGAGCAGAAAGGCCTCCGGAAAGAAAAAATCCGGTTCTTCCCGTCGGGTGACGATTAACGTCAGTGCCTCGACCAGCGCTGCCCGGAAAGCCAAATCGCCTCGCAAGAAGACTTCCAGGAGCTGATTCCGGCAGAGATTGTTGCCTGGTAAGTACGCCGCTGCTCAAATGGCCTTTGTTTCCCTGAGCTGTGTCCAGATTTCCAGGCCATCGGGAACGAAGTTCCATTCGCGGGTCTTCGACTCGATTTCATCTATGCTCATGTAGCTTCCCCATTCGACCTCTTCGGGCTGGTGGCGAATTTCCCCGTCCCAGGTGACTCTGTAGACGGCCACCAGGCTGCGGTTGAGAGGTCCGAGATAGAGATGCCGGCATATGGGCTCAGGTATGGGTCCCTCGATTCCCAGCTCCTCGGAGATCTCCCGGGTGGCCGCGAGGTCACGGGATTCTCCCTGCCCGACGACTCCCCCGACGAACATATCGTACATGCCCGGAAATACATCCTTTGTCTGGGTGCGGCGATGGACGTAGATGCGCCCATCGGGATGAAGGCAGAGGATCCCTACTCCACGGTGCAGCAGGTTCAGCTTCCTGACCCTCTCCCGGCGGGCCCACCCGATCACGTGGTCCTGCTCATCGATCAGGTCTACAAGCTCTTCACGGGGATCTGTTATTTCTCTCATATTGTATGCCGCCTGGAGCCTGTATCTTATGCTGTCGCGGCGGAGGGTTCCTCCCCGGTTTTTTGTTTTCTCACCGGCTGTCTGGATCGAAGAGGTTTTCATTGCGATGCAGGATACCGAGAGCTCCATCCTGAACCCGGGTTGCCTGGCAGGGGGAAGCCTCAGGGTGACCGCCACGCCGAAGGGAATTCGCAGGATAGAGTTGTTTGAGGCCGAATCCCGGCGGCTGGGCAGAGATCCGCAGGGGGCGGGGGGGGCTGCCGGGGAGATTCTCAAGCAGGCCTGTGCTGAACTGGGGCGCTATTTTTCGGGCGAGGAGGTTGTTTTTCAAACTCCCATTGATCTTGAAAGCTCATCCACTCCGTTTCAAATGCGGGTCTGGAAGGCTCTCTTCGAGATCCCGCGGGGAGAATTTCGTACCTATGGGGAACTGGCAGTGGAGGCCGGGTCACCGCGTGCTGCCCGGGCGGTGGGGCAGGCCGTGGGGAAAAATCCGGTGCCTGTGATTTATCCCTGCCACCGGGTGATTGCAGGAAACGGCAGCCTGGGCGGGTTTTCATGCGGGGTGAGCTTGAAGGTGCTGTTGCTCGAGCTCGAGGGCATGACGCTCAAGGAGCCCGGGCACCGTCCTTGTCCGGGCTCGAGGTGGAGTGAACTGCGAATGGGCTGAGAGAGCCGGTGCAGAGTAAGGAACAAGTGGATTGCGGCATGCGGTCCTGGAAAATAAAATGGTTTGGAAGAAGTGCCGGCCGGGGAGTTGAACCAATTGGAAGTCCCCGGGTTTATGATGCAGATTCTCCAGTTCACTTCGAGGTCAGAACCTCCTCTATGAAACCAGCCGCATACATGATCCTGATACTCCTGGCCGCCGCAGGGTTTGCCCTGGGTGAAGCTGGTATCGAGCCGGCCCGGCAGGTCATCGAGTCGAGGTGTCTCGGCTGTCATGATTCCGATACGAGCAAGGGAGGGGTTGATCTTGAACAACTCCTCAGCACCCGGGACCTGAAGGCGGAGAAGATCGCGGCCTTGTGGCAGAAGGTCGACAGGGTGGTTGCGGCAGGAGAGATGCCGCCGAAGAAAAAGAAACCGCTGAGCGCAGGGCAGAAGGCGCAGGTTGGTGACTGGTACAACTCCTTCTACGTTCTGAAGGAGGGCATGGAACACATCGGCCGGTCCCGGCTGCGGCGACTGAGTCGCTATGAACTGATCAATACGCTTGGAGATCTGCTGTTTGTCTCGCTGAAGCAACCTTATGTTTACAGCCCGGAATTTCCTGCATTCCTGTCCTCTACACTCGAGACAATTCTGCCACCTGATGCCCCGGGCGAGTCGGGTTTTTACAATGACGCAGAGCAATTGGCCGGGACCAGACCGCCGATCCTGAAATACAGCGAGGCCTTTGACTTTGCCTTACGAATCTTCTCCCAGGACCCGGAAGCCCGGCAGAAGGTCTTCGGTTTCAAGGGGGCTTCGCCCAGGCTCGGTGATGCCGGGGCACGGAAGATACTCCAGGATTTCATGAAGAGGGCCTGGCGCGGCTACAGCAACCCGGAGAGTGAAGAGGTTGTCCTGCGTGCCTGGCGAACTGCCCGCGTGAAGGTAGCTCCGGTCGCTTCGCTTCTCCATGCCATCTAGACCTGCCTCCTGTCGCCGGCCTTCCTCTACCGGCTTGAGGTGGTCAAGGACAAGCCGACTCCCTACCGGGTAGACGCCTATGAGCTCGCCAGCCGGCTGTCGTATTTTCTCTGGGCCTCCATGCCGGATGCTGAGCTCTTCTCCCTGGCTGCCGATGGGCGGCTGCTGGATGAAACAGTCCTCCTCGCACAGGTTGACCGCATGCTCAAGTCTCCGCGGCGCATCTCGCTTTCGGAAGACTTCGCCGGGCAATGGCTGGGGTTCGGAGAGCTGTGGACCAACAAGGTCTTCTACCGGAACGAAAGATGGAATCGCGGAATCTACGATGAGCTGCTTTTTTTCTTCGATGAACTCATCAAGTCCGACCGCAGCATCCTGGAGATTGTCGATTCAGACTGGATCTACCAGAGCGACTACACCGGTGTTCGAACCGCGGGCAAGGGGCACTCCTTCGCCATGAAGCATGGGGACATTTTCGGTTCGCGCCGCCAGAATCCACCGGGTATCCAGGAACAATTCTACAAGCCTCCGCGGCTTATCAGTATCAAGAGCGACCAGCGTGGGGGGCTCATCACCAGCGTTGGAATCCTGCGGGTGACCTCCGCTCCTGAGAAAACCAATCCCATCCGCCGTGGAGTCTGGCTGCTGGACAGGATCATCGGGCGCCCGATGCACGCGCCGGAAAATGTTCCGGCCCTGAGCAAGAGCGAAAAGGTGGATGGCAAAAAGCTCACGGATCTTGCCGATATTCTCAAGGTACATACCAGCAAAGCTGTCTGCGTCAGTTGCCACAAGCACATCGATCCTCTCGGCCTGGGCCTGGAGAATTTTGATCCCTTCGGCAAGTGGAGGACCGCCTACAGGAACAAGCGGCCGGTAAGGTCCAGCGGAGTGTTTCCCAGCGGAGAGACCTTTGAGACCCCGGGGCGGATGAAGGAGGTGCTGCTTGGCGAATACCGCCAGCCGATCGTGAAGAATATCGCCGGGCGGATGCTCGCCTATGCCCTGGGTCGCAAGCTGGAGCCGCATGACAGGCCCGCGGTCAGAAGAATTTGCGATACCCTCGAGCAGGATGGCTTTAAGATCAACACGTTGGTTTCCGCCATCGCCAGGAGCAGGCAGTTTCAATGTCGCCAGGACCAGCCATGAACAGAGAATCCTACCTCATCCCGCGACGGTCCTTCCTCCGGGGAGTAGGTGCTGCCCTCGCGCTGCCTTCGCTGGAGATCATGTCTCCGGCCCTGAGCTACGGTAACTCCGCAGCGCCGAAAAATCTTCGCCTCTGCGTCCTCTTTAAGGGAGCCGGCGTGAATCCCAATTCGTGGGACATCAATGGAGCCACAGAGACGGAATTCACGCTCTCGAAGCTGCTCAGCCCGCTGGAGAAGAACAAGAAGGATGTCGTCATCCTGCGCAACATCGACGCCGACCAGCGCGCCAATGGTGGGCACGAGAACGTGACGCTGACCTTTATGACCGGCAATGTCCGCAAGTCCCGCCTTGTGCAGCGGCAGTCATTTGACCAGGTCATCGCGGATCATGTAGGCGGCGCGACCCCTGTGAAATCTCTGCAGCTGCGCAGCGACACCTATCTCGACGCCAACGATCCCTCGGAGAACTTCCTCTCCTTCGGCGCTGACGGGAGGGCCCTGCCGGTTGAGCACAATCCCGAGGTGGTTTTCAACCGCCTCTTCAAGGGTTTCAACAACAGCGGCTTCCGCAGGCGCACCACCAGCGTTCTCGACGAGGTGAAGGCGAGCTACCAGGCAATCGTCCGCAAGGCCAGCGATCGCGACAGGCAGGTGCTCGATCACTACCTGCAGTCGGTTCGTGACGTGGAGCGGGAGCTCGACCAGTTCAAGACCCGTGGAGATACCGCTCGCGACTCGAGGATGAAGAAGATCCAGCCGGTGGCGGCGGCCGCGGATCTTGCGCAGCGCACCAGGGCGATGCTGGACCTGATCGCCCTGGCCTATTGGACGGACATGACGCGGGTGAGCACCCTGATGATGGCCCACACCGAGACCCGGTCGACCTACGGTTTTCTTGGAATCAACGATGAGCTTCATATGCTGTCCCACTTCGTTCGCACGCGCAATCGTTCCTCGGGGCTTTCGGGATATGACAAGATCAACCACTGGTATGTGCAGCAGTTCGCCTATTTTATCAAGAAACTGAAATCCCTCGATGATGACGAGGGCTCGGTCTTTGACAATTCCATTGTTCTCTTCGGCTCCGGTATCAAGCACGGCGACTACCACTCGGTGACCGACCTGCCGCTGGTGCTTTCAGGCGGTGGCGGCGGCCAGATCCTGCCCGGACGCTACGTGAAATACCCCAACACCCCCAACGGCAACCTGCTTCTCAAGCTCATGGATATGATGGGGGTGAAGAAAGAGCAGTACGGCAACTCGACCGGTCTCCTGCCGGGCATCTCGGAAAAAGCCAACCTCGCTCCGAAATATGTCGATGACGGTTCCTGGAAGATCCTCAAGGACGAAAAGGGAAAGCTCCTGGTCAAGGGCATGCTCAAGATCAGCGTTAAGGCTGACGATCTGAACCTCTATCTCGTGCAGCTCTCCGGTGGCGAGATCATCGAGCTGCGTACGGGCTTCGGCACCATCCACAACCTGAGGATCGATGCCTGTGTCGGCTCGGTCGTGGAGCTCGAGGGTGACTACAAGGTTACCGATGGCCGCAAGGTGATCACCAGGGTCAAGCGCTGCAAGCGTCTTTGATCCAGCTGGGGCGGTTATTTCTCAGGCGAAGATGCCCTTTGCCACCTCGCCGTGAACATCGGTGAGACGGAAGTCGCGCCCGGCATAGCGGTAGGTCAGGCGCTCATGGTCGATGCCCATAGTGTGAAGCAGGGTGGCATGCAGGTCGTGGATCGTCATCCGGTTCTCGATGGCGTAGTAGCCGAACTCGTCGGTTTTGCCATAGCGAAAGCCACCTCTGACCCCGCCCCCGGCCATCCACATGGTAAAGCCGTCGGGATGGTGGTCGCGTCCTATGGTGGCTTTCTTTCCCTGCTGGGCTGTTGGTGTGCGGCCGAACTCGCCACCCCAGAGGACCAGCGTGTCATCGAGCAGGCCGCGTTGCTTCAGATCCTTGATCAGCCCGGTGATCGGTTTGTCGATCTGGGCGACATTAATTTCATGCCCTTTCTTGAGATGGGAGTGCTGATCCCATTGCTCGTTGTTGAAGGGCAGGGTGTGCGCATGGCTGACCTGGATGAAGCGGACGTCACGTTCGGCAAACCGCCTCGCCATGAGGCACATGGTGCCGAAGTTCTTCGTGTTCGGATCGTCCATCCCGTAGAGCTCCTGCGTCTGGGAGGTCTCCCTGGCAAGATCGACCGCCTCGGGCGCGGCCTGCTGCATCCGAAACGCCATCTCGAAGCTGGCGATCCGTGCCTCGAGGTCCGAGTTCGGTCCGGTTGTTGCGAGGTGGCGCTGGTTGATGCGCTTGAGGTAGCGCAGCTGGGCCTGCTGCTGCCCGGCTGTTCTGAACGAATTTTCGAGGAACTCGAACTTTGCGTTCTTCATCAGGGTATTGGGGTAGCCCGGTGTGCCGAGGGGCACGCCCTGGTGGATCGAGGGCAGAAAGGCGGTGCCGAAGTTGTCGACACCACCGTGGAGGCTCGTGGGGCAGATCGTGATGAAGCTCGGCAGGTTCTGGTTCTCGGTGCCCAGGCCGTAGCTCGTCCAGCTGCCCATGCTCGGGCGCAGCAGGGAATCGCTGCCGGTGAAGAGCTTCATGCAGGCGCCCCCATGCGCGACGTTCTGGTCGCAGAGGCCGTGGAGCATGCACAGCTCGTCGGCGACCTCCGGGAGGTGCTGCCAGAGCTCACTCATCGGGATTCCGCTCCTGCCGGTCGGGCGGAATTTCCAGGGCGAGGCGAGAAGGTTGCCTCGCGCGGCGAATTTCACCCGGGTGCGCTGGAAGGGAGGTGGCTTGCCGTCGTTTTTCTGGAGCTCCGGTTTCGGGTCGAAGAGGTCGATGTGAGAAGGACCGCCATGCATGAAGAGGAAGATGATCCGCTTCGCACGTGGTTTGAAATGCGGCTTCCTCGCCGCGAGGGGATGGGCCGGAGCGCTCCCGGTGATTTTATCCTCGGCATGCAGAAGGTCGGCAAGAGCGAGTCCTCCGAATCCCAGGCACCAGGACCTGAGCAGGTCTCTGCGGGCCGGGAGGTATTGGCCGGGTTGTATGGGGCTATAGGTCATCTTGATTTC
>JAYGDV010000369.1:0-1534 GCA_046582735.1 Planctomycetota bacterium | reverse complement strand
GTCAGCTGACCTGGCCCAGGAATCCATTTTCATCACATCGCAGGTAAAACTCCACCCGTGTCTGGAAAACATCGAGGATGTTGTTATCGACGAGACCCGAACCATGAACGAAAGTTCATGTGATGGCCAAGGATCCACCCTGCCGGGCTTTTACCGGCAGGGTCAATGAATGGATTCGGGGCCTCAACTGCAGGTCGGCGCCAGCGCGTCGCAACCGATTCCATCTTCGGTGGCATCCGGTCCGCATTCAGCGGCGGTATAACCCGGGCTCAACGGAGATGGGGCCGCTGGTGCGACTCCGCCGGTAAACAACCAGCTGAAAATGATGATCGCGTCGGTGATCTCGACGGCGCCCGTATCGTTGGCATCGGCCGCATCCATGCACGCCGGTTCGGCCCCTCCTGAGAACAGGAAGAGCAGCGGGATGACTCCATCTGTCAGGTTGACCGCGCCATCGGAGTTGGCATCGCCACGAACAAAGCTCTCAACCGGATCAGGATCCGGCCCGGGCCCACCCTTCTGCAATGGAACAGCGTAGCCGGCCTTCAGAAAGCGGTGGTTTTCCGCGATTTCCTCGGCGCTAAGAGCCCGAGAGGATACGCGGGCGGAATCGATCGCGTAACCGCTCGGGGCAACTCGGTATTGCCCGCGCGAGGCGTCATCTTCGCCTGCGAAGAACATGAAACGTGCATGGTCGTGTCCTGCCGGGGAAATAAAGGCTTTCCCTGCTGGAAGGGCGACCGACCCCTTGAACTCACCATCAAGGTAGACGGAAGCGGTCTGGGGTTCGCTCGTGCGTGAAACCGTCGCTACGACGTAATGACGGCCGGGTGGAATTTCAAAGATCGGGGTCTTGATCTCGTTCCAGCTCGGAGTGAAGGTGCCATCCGGGTTGATGGGCGACATATTGAAGAGGACCTGCCCTCCCACCTCTCCCGCGCCGGGACGCATGAAGCCGTAGCCGTACCAGGCGCCATTGGCGATCTCGTCAAGATTGTCATTCGCCAGGTTGCGGCTGTGCCAGGTGCCGGCAAGCACTCCCCAGCTCGCAGCGCCAAGGACTTCCTCCCTGTTGAGGTAGAGCTCGATGGAGAAATCCTGGTTCTCGGAGAACTCGAACTGGTTGTCATCATCGTTGACCACCAGCCTTCCCTGCCCCGGAAAGCCCTTGCTGGCCGAGACGTTGTCGTCAAAGGCCGAGTCGCCCTGCCCGACGACAAGTGAGGCGTCCTCATTGGCCTCGACCGTCGCGTCGAGCCCGTTACCTGAGAAATCCTCGAAGATACTGCCGGGCCCCAGGGGGTCATCGACGAAACGGTCCCGGGCATTGAACTCCCAGATCGCGATGGAATCGTCGGTTTCCATGAAGATCCTCCCGGGAGGGGAAGGCGCCGCCCAGTCAGGGACGCCAACGACGGTGAAATCGAGGGTTGCCGAGCTCTCGGAGCCGATCTCGTTGACGACAGTCAGGGTGACCGTGAACTCAGCGGCTCCCTCGGCCGGAGGGAGCTCGATATCGACGCCTGTGCGGTCG
>JAYGDV010000293.1:0-3794 GCA_046582735.1 Planctomycetota bacterium | reverse complement strand
TAGGTATTTCATGATTTCAATCACCCTCGGTAATATGAACAACTTGGCACCTGTTTGAACCCCGCAGGGGAATAACCGTCGCCGGTTTCTCAAAACAGGATAACCCAGGAAGACCGGATCCTCTACCTCATCCGCGCGACTCCCGAGAAGTTCGACCTGCTCTCCACCTTCAAGGTAAGCGACACGGACACCTGGGCCCACCTGGCCGTCGCTGGAGACCAGCTCTTTATCCGCGAGCAGGATGGCCTCTCGGCCTGGAAATGGAGCGAGGCGGAAGCCCCCTGAGGGATTCCCGCCTCATCCATCCGCAGCCTCCTGGAACTACTTGGCGCTAGGAGAGCCATCGGCCGGCAGGTCGCCCAGGGCGTATTGGAAGCCGGCCAGGTAGTGCTTCAGAACGAGCGGGTTGTAGTAGATCTCGTTGCGATGGCCCAGGGAGCAGTAGAAGGTACGTCCCTTGCCGTAGGTGCTGACCCAGCTGATCGGATAGAATTCTTTGCGGCCATCGTTGCGCTTGAGATTCATCTTGCTGCCATCGAGGGCCAGCAGCATCCGGCGGTCGGAGGGCAGGGCCGTTTTGAGCCGGAACTGGTAGATCTCGTCCTTCACCTCGAAGCCTTTCCCCTCGAAGCACTTATTGACGACATGGCCGGGCTCGAGATTCTTGATCGGCACGAGCGCATGCCAGGGATGTCCGGCAAAGGCGCCGCCCATCATGTCGTTGTAGTCCTTCCAGTTCTTGTAGGTGTCGGTGCCGGAGTGGGTTCCGGCGAGTCCCTTGCCGCTCTTGACGAAATCGACGAGATTCTTCTTCAGGCGCTCCTCGCGCTCGAGGGCGGCCTTCTTCCCTTCCGCATCCTTTGGCAGGCGGCGCGGCCGGAACAGCTCACCGGTGGTGTTGAGCATGATAACCGCGTCAAATTCCTTGAGCTTATCCGCCTCGAACATCGAATCATCTTCTGAGTGAACGGCGGTATAGGCACCGGTTTTCTCACCCAGCATCGCCAGGGACTTCGCCCCCACGGCGATAGAGCCGTGGCGAAAACCATTGGTCTTCGAAAAAATCAACACCTTGCGGGCTTTCTTTGCCTTGGCCGGAGCCGCCGCAGGGAGGGCAGCCTCGATCTTCTTGATAATGTCCGGCTTCACCTGGGCAGTTAATTCAGCACCGGAAAATACAGATGAACAAAGGACAATGGCCGCAACGGCGCAGAGAGTAAGACTTCTCAGCATGAATAAGCTCCTAAATCTCGTGTTCCAGAATAGTCGTACCCGAGCGGGTATTTCTCCCACTGAACGGTATATCCTAATCTGCAAGCTGTGGTCCGGGCAAGCCTTACAGAACTTCTTTCTGAATAACCCGGGATAGATGCTATGCGCAACCTGAATCTGCTGGTAACCTCTTGAGGCTTTAACGGCCCAGGTCCGGAAAATGGGCCGACTGTATGACTGTTCCTCAACCTACAGAAAAGAAGAAGATGGAGAACCTCAAAGAAGCCAAGGTGGCTGACCAGCCAACTCGGGACCTGAAAGAATTTCCCGAGAAAAAGGGAAAGGGCATCAACGTCGATGACTCAAAGACCTTCAAGGTAGACTGGCTCGGCAGCATCCCCTACCTGGCCGTTCATGCCGGCTGCATCGCCGTCATCTGGGTTGGCATCAGCTGGATCGCGGTGATCTGCGCCGTGCTTCTCTACCTGATGCGCATGTTCTTCATCACCGCCTTCTACCATCGGTATTTCTCGCATCGAAGTTTCAGGACTTCACGGGTATTCCAGTTCATCGGCGCCCTGGGCGGGTGCTCCGCGCTGCAGAGGGGACCGATCTGGTGGGCGGCTCACCACCGTCATCACCACAACCACTCAGACAGCAATCTCGACCGCCATTCACCCAGGGAAAAAGGTTTCTTCTACAGCCACATGGGCTGGTTCATGACCAACGAGTACAACACCACCGACGAGAAATACGTTGCCGACTGGATGAAGGTACCTGAATTACGGTTTATCAACCACTTCTACTGGCTGGCAGGGATCCTGCTCGCCGGCGCCCTGCTGGGAGCCGGCGCCCTCCTTGAATATGCGGGTTACGCCACCTCCCCCGGCCAGCTCTTCGTCTGGGGATTCCTGGTATCAACCGTTGGGGTTTACCACGGAACCTACACGATCAACTCCCTGGCCCATGTTATCGGCAAACGCCGTTTCAAGACCACCGATGACAGCCGGAACAATCTACTCCTCGCTCTCATCACCATGGGAGAAGGATGGCACAACAACCATCACCATTACTCAAGCTCCGCACGCCAGGGCTTTCGCTGGTGGGAGATTGATTTGACTTACTGCATCCTGAAAACACTATCCTGGTTCGGAATTGTGTGGAATCTGCGCCCGGTACCGAAGCACGTGATGGATGAAGCTCGCTCCAATAAGCTGGTAACGCTGCGGTCAGAACAGGAAAACTCCACTGCAAGCGAGTTAGAAACTGCCGCCTGATGAAGATCGCGATCATCGGCACGGGAATCTCCGGACTCGTGGCCGCCCGCGAGCTTTACCAGGAACACCAGCTCACGATATTCGAGGCTGCTGACCGCATTGGCGGACACACCCATACCATCGATGTCGAGCTGGAAGACGGCAGCTACTCCATCGATACCGGCTTTATCGTATTCAACGAAGCCAGCTACCCCAATTTCTCCACCCTTGTTCGCGAGCTGGGCATCCCCACCCGCAAAACGACGATGAGCTTCAGTGTCCGCTGCGATGAAAGCGGGCTCGAATACAACGGCACAAACCTCAACACGATCTTTGCCCAGCGGCGCAATCTAGCCCGCCCCCGTTTCCTGGGGATGCTGCTGGACATCATGAAATTTCATCGCAAAGCACCCAGCGCACTCAGCTCTTCGGACAACGTCACAGTTTCGGATTTCGTCCAGGAGCATGGCCTGGGAGCTGCCTTCTTCGAGGACTACCTGCTGCCGCTGGGCTCCGCTCTCTGGTCTTCTTCCATCTCCCAATTCGGCGAGTTTCCGATACGTTTCGTCGTGGAGTTCATGCACAACCATCACATGCTGCAGGCCTGCAATCGACCCCTGTGGAGTGTCATCGAGGGTGGCTCGAGAAACTACCTCGAACCCCTCTCAATGCCGTTTAAGCACCGCATCAGAACCCGGGTACCTGTTCAAACGGTCAGGAGAGAACCCCGCCATGTCAGCATTGTTACCGGGGACTCTGAAGCAGAGAATTTCGATGAGGTTATTTTCGCCTGTCATGCCGACCAGGCACTCGAGATCCTCTCCGATCCAAGTGAACTGGAACACCGTGTCCTGTCCTCCTTTCCCTACCAGGTCAATGACATCGTTGTTCATACCGACACCGCCGTGCTGCCCCGGAACCGAAGGGCCTGGGCCGGCTGGAACTATCGAAAGCTTCCCGGTAACGACAGCAGGGCCACCGTCACCTACAATATGAACATGCTCCAGGGAATCGATGCCCCGGAGACCTTCTGTGTTTCACTCAACCACGATGAGCTGATCGACGAGGATAAAGTGATCCGGCGCCTGCGCTACCATCACCCCGTCTATGACAAAAGGAGATCCGAGGCACAGGGGCTCCATGATGAGCTGACCGGGGCCAACAACACCTCCTTCTGCGGTGCCTATTGGGGCTACGGGTTCCACGAGGATGGAGTTAACAGCGCCCTTGCTGTCTGCCGGAAACTGAAAGAGGAGACCTCCCTGTGAGAAGCGGCATCTTCGAGGGCAAGGTCCGTCATCGAAGGCTTTCCTCCCGGCCGCATCA
>JAYGDV010000224.1:0-2774 GCA_046582735.1 Planctomycetota bacterium | reverse complement strand
GGCCCGCTGTACTGCGACAGTACGTATTCAAGCACCTTGCGGCTCGCCGGCGAGGTGCCGAGCCCTGGCCCGGCGCCGATGGCATCGAAGCGCCCGGAGAGGTCCTCGCCGATCCGTCCGGCAATTTCTTCGTCATGCACGGCGCTTCCGGGTTCGGGAAGGTGCAGCTGCGTGGCCTCGGGAAGCGCTGCGGTGAAGGTCGGCGCGAGCGATTCCGCGAAGGCAACGGTCACGAGCCCCGCGCCGCTCCTGAGTGCGGCCCGGGCGGCAAGCACCGCCGCGCCCGGCATGCCGGGCGACCCCGCCACCAGCAGGACCCGGCCGTAGGTGCCCTTGTGAGACTCAGGCTCCCTGGCGGGAAGCGGCGGCAGGTCGGTGATCTGCAGGGCGGACATGCCTGTTTTAATCTCCCTGTCGTTTCCGGCAGATGAGCGCGGCCATGAAGCCGGCGCCGAAGCCATTGTCGATATTGACGACGGCAATACCGGCGGCGCAGCTCGAGAGCATGGCCAGCAGGGGAGTGATGCCGCCGAGGTTTGCCCCGTAGCCGCCGCTGGTCGGCACGGCGATCACCGGTACGTCGCTGAGCCCACCGACCACTCCGGCCAGCGCTCCCTCCATACCGGCCACTGCGATAATACAGTCGGCCTGGCGGATTTTTTCGCTCTCAGCCAGCAGGCGATGAAGGCCGGCCACCCCGGCGTCGTAGACCGTCTCGACCTTGTGGCCCATGATCTCTGCGGTGACGCGTGCCTCTTCAGCCACGGGAATGTCGATGGTGCCGGCCGAGATCAGGAGGATCTTTCCCCCGGCTTCGTCGGCTTTCTCTTTTTGAACCGTCACGCAGCGCGCCCGCTCGTGGTATTCGGCAAGATCGCTGGCTGAACGGATGGCATTGAAGGCCTCCTCGTCGGCTCTTGTGGCCAGCAGCAGGGGCGAGTTCTCCAGGATGCTGGCGGCGATCTCGGTGATGTCTCCCGGCTCCTTGCCCTGGCAGAAGATTACCTCCGGGAAGCCACAGCGCAGCTCACGGTGATGGTCGACGCGGGCGTATCCGAGATCCTTGAAGGGCAGGTCACGCGGCTCGCTGACGGCGTCCTCGACCGGGATCTTTCCCTTGCTGACCTCCACCAGGAGTTTCCTGATCTGTTTTTCGTTCATTTCCTGGTTTCGCTCAATCGCTGGCCATGGAAGAAGCATCGAGCGTCAGCTCGTGGGTGGTGCCGTTCTCGAAGAGCTTCGATCCCAGCCCCGCGATCATGGCGCCGTTGTCGGTGCAGAGCGCCAGGTCGGGAAAGCGGACATCGACGCCTTCTTTTTTCCCCATATCTTCGAGACGTGAACGCAGGTAACGGTTGGCGGCGACTCCGCCTCCGAGGATGGCCCGGTTGAGCCCCTCGCGTCCCAGCGCCCGGCGCAGCTTCTCTATCAGCACATCGACCACCGCAGTTTCAAAAGAGGCGGCGACATCCGGAATCGAGATTCCATCGAGCAGGGGGGCATCGCGCCTGCAGTCCTGTCCCTTGACGTGGTAGAGCACCGAGGTCTTGATCCCCGAGAAGCTGAAATCAAGTGAGCGGGGTTCGAGCAGGGTTCTCGGGAAGCGCACGGCCTTGCGGTTGCCCTTGTCGGCCTCACGCGAAATCGCCGGGCCGCCAGGGTACTCGAGACCGAGGATCGCCGCGGCCTTGTCGAAGGCTTCGCCGACGGCATCATCCTGTGTGGTTCCAAGCATCTGGTGGGTGGTCCAGTTGTCGCTGCGGTAGAGCGTGGTGTGCCCCCCGGAGACGACCAGGGATACGGCCGGGAAAGCCTCCTCGAGCTCGGGCAGGGGTTCGAAGGGCTCCTCGCTCTTCATCCAGGCGGAGTAGATGTGGGCATGGATATGGTCGACACCGACCAGCGGGATTTCCCAGGCCAGCGAGAGGCTCTTGGCCGCGCTGAGTCCTACCAGCAGCGCCCCGATCAGGCCGGGGCGATGGGCGACGGCAATCGCATCGATATCCGGGGGGGACGAGGTGTCGCTCCAGCACCCGGCATCGTTGAGGGCTCTCTCCACCAGGCGTGTGATGACCTCGACGTGCGCCCGGCTGGCGATTTCGGGCACGACCCCTCCGAAGCGCTCATGCAGGGGGACCTGGCTGAGCACGCAATTGGACAGGATCCGGTAGCCATCTTCGACGATGGAGACACCGGTCTCATCACAGGTGGTTTCGATTCCGAGGACTTTCATATTGGCGATACCCGGGTATCGGGGACGGTTTCAGTAACCTGCCAACATAGGTCCACCAAAGCCAAAGAGCAAGCGAACGCGGGGTGGTTCAACGCCTTCTTTTTTCTTGCTCGAAAGCTCACAGGGGTCAGTATTGACAAGTCCTGCAGCCTTTGGCTAAATGGCGCGTCACACTTGGAGGAATTCTCCGCATGAAGATCGCTATCGGGTGCGCGGATAGCTCAGTTGGTAGAGCACTAGACTGAAAATCTAGGTGTCCCCAGTTCAAATCTGGGTCCGCGCACCATTTCTTCGCCCTCCTGGGCCATCGGCGGCGAATGCGAACGTATACAAACGTATACCGCCGCACCCTCTCCTTGCCCCCGCCCATGGCCTCGCATAGGCTATTGGCTGGGTTCAACTAATACATAGGGATAGACATGAAACGCAACAGATTCGGAAGGACTACGTTGTTGGCAGTTGTCATGGGCGCTCTCGCCGTTGTGCTGCCGGGCACCGCCTCGGCAGAATTACTCGTTCACGAGCCGTTCGACTACGACCC
>JAYGDV010000189.1:0-4016 GCA_046582735.1 Planctomycetota bacterium | reverse complement strand
TGGAAACGACGCGACACCCTTGAATCCCTCCGGCCGCTGGTTGTCGATGTCCTTACTGAGCGGTCGACTGGAGACACGTACCTGGGCCGGCATTTTCCTGGTTTCCGGTTTGAAGTAATCCTGCCGCCGCCGCATCAATCGTTCATTGAGCCGGAAGATTTCACGGTTCAGCTCGAGGAGATCCACCACGGCATTGTTGTACTGGAAGCGGTTCATTCTCCGCATGGGGGTAGGCAGGAATGCCCGGGTCGCCAGGGACTGCTGCAGCATCGCCTCGAGTCGGGCGATCATATGTTTTCGCTCGATCTCCGGCAGCGCCGGTTCTTTCTCTGGCGGCATCTCGCGATCCTTGAGAACCGTAACCAGCTTCTCAAGCAGTGCCGGGCTGGCCAGGAGGTCCTTGCTGGATTGCAGTTCCAGCAGGTTGACCTTGCCCTTTGCCTTGCCACCCTTGCCGTGGCATTTCACGCATCGGTTCTTGAAAGCCGACTGAAGCGATGCGGCTGGATCGTCTGCAGCTAAGGCTGAGGCAATACCTGCAGCGAAAACGAAGGCGATGAAAGTGGGTAAGGTGGTTCTCAAGCTCTTCAGATTACTCTAAACAGAAGGTTTGATGTGTTATGGATTCAGCAGCCCGAATACATTTCGCAGCCCAGGAGGCTGTCAGCTGGAGAAGGGCCGCAGGGCAGGCCTGGAGGGCCGGGTGCAGCGGGTGGGGGGCCACCGAGGAAAAGGTAGCTCAACAGGAAGATCCCATCGGAGAGGTCGATCCCTCCGTCACCATTAGAATCAGCCGCGTCGTTGCAGCCAGGCGGGGACCCACCGGAGAACAGGAAGTTGAATATGAACAACCCATCTGAGAGGTCGAGCCCACCGCTGTCGTTCGGATCACCACGATGGAAAGGCGTTCCGCCTCCTACCCCCTCAAGCAAGACGAGCAGGTGGTCCTCGAACTCTCCTTCGTCCAGCCATTCGCTGTAGATGTTCACCTCGTCGATATCACCTGGGAATCCTTCACCGGGTCCGTCAAACCGGCCGCCGATGCTCATTCCTGCTGCAGTACGACCATAGGATCCCGGCACGGTGATGGGGCCGACGATGGTGAGCTTTTCCTGGTTTTCGGTCAGGTCCGCCACGCAGTTGATAAAGGTTGTGGTGCCGTTTTCCCAGAGGTAGCTTCCTGAAGCGTAGTACCAGTGCCCGGCCTGCAGGTTTTCCAGCAGGGTGTTCTCGCTGTTGACGTTGAAGGACGAACCGATGACGCTGGCAAGGTCGTTACCATCGGCTCCGAAGGCGCCGAACTGGTCCATCTCAGCGCTCCCCTGGAACAGGAAGTAGCCGCGGTCACAGCCGATCCGGTTGGAGAGGATATAGCCGAGGTTGAAGAGGCCGCCCGAGATGGTCGCCTGGGAGGGTCGGAAGATCACCTCGAAGGAAAACTCGTCGCCGAGTGTTACGCTCGGAATACGGAAGTTGGCCCCATCGCTGAATTCCACGCCGCCGGGAGGGGGGCGGTAGGTTGTTGCAGCCTGCGATGATTCGTCGAATCCGGGTGCACCGTAGACGATATTGCTTACCGTGGCAGAGCCGGCGGCCTGTTCCAGAAGATGGGCCATGCCCCAATTGTCCTGCAGGCGCTCGAAGGGTTCCAGGCCATCAAAGGTGTACTGGTGGGCCAGGGCCGGATGGTCCTGGGCTACATCCTGGAAGGTGATTACATCTGCGTGAGCTTGACAGGCAGTCAAACCCATACCCAGGGCGACGAAGAATAAAGCCATGCGAGTCATGCGAGCGGTCCTCCCTGTTTATCCAGTGATAAACCAACCTTCCAAGCCTATAAATTGAGCTATGGACAGAGGACTTTCAATTAGAAAGCATCTCCAGCCGGGCTGGATGCTATAGCCCGGCCGGTTCTTTAATCCATCCGGGAGAATGTCGGGCTACGCCATCGTGCCATGATCGGCCCCGTGGCATCAGGGGCACGCGGTTCTTTCACAGCCCAGTTTCGCGTCTGTGCCGAGACTTGACATTCCGCAGCTGGGAAAGGGCGTGGGGGGAGGCGGTCCACCGAGGAAAATATGGTCCAGGAGGAAGACCGGGTCGCTGATGTTGAACCCTCCATCGCCATTGACGTTCGCAGCGCCAAGGCAGGGTGGATTCCGGGTGCCGAGAAAGAGGGCCCCTAGGGAGAAAACGGCATCGGAGATGTCGATTGTCCCATCGTCGTTAACATCTCCGCGGCGAAACAGGGCCAGTGAGGGCGGAATTTCCCCCGGCACCTGCACGGCAAGGCCATTCGGTCCGCGGTCGCTTTCCTCGTGAATCCGTTCAACATCACTGCCATTGGTATTGGCTCGAAAGAACACGCCGTCTTCAGTGCTGACCCAGTAGAGCTTCTGGTTACGGCGATCGATGTCCAGGAATGCCGGGAAATCATCCAGGCCGGGATTGACCCTGGCCACCTCCTCGATTCCCGTTCCATCGAGATTGACACGCTGCACTAGCAGGGCGTGGTCTGTCCGGTAATCAACGGTCACCCAGTAGAGCCTGGCGCCGAAGGGATCCACCGTGAGGCTGTAGGTGCAGGGATCGAACTCCTCGTGGTGGAATATTTCGGCTCCGTCTCCATCGAGGTCGGCTCGCCAGATGTCGACACCCCGTCGCGGGGACTCACTGGCCTGGACCCAGTACATCATCTCGTTCACGACATCGAGAACGAGGTCTACGATACGGGCTTCGCTGGGGAGCTCGGCGAGGGCCTCGTAGTTTTCTCCATCGAGGTCCAGCCGGCGGATGCCGTCTCCGGCGAGATACAATTTATCGGTTGCGGGATTGATCGTGATGATACCAAGTCGGTCACGGGTCAGGAAGATGAGCTCGACATCGTCCCCGTCCAGCGAGGCACGAAAAACCCGAGTCCACAGGGCGTCTCTCTCGATCCAGTAGATCTCCTGGTTTCCGTTATGGACGGTGATGCCGCCGAGGCTGCAGTCCATCCCGGTGACGATGTCCACGACGTTTGAGCCATCGAGGTCACTGCGTCTGATCGAGAGGCCGGGAACCCGGTTGACAGCCGTCCAGAAAAGATGCTGCGCGTGAAGCATCCCGCCGGCCCATGCCAGCAGGATCGCTGTAAGAAGCCAGGTAGGGCTTTGGAGCCGGGCAGCTTTCGCCAAGAGCTTCTCCCTGTTTAATTTGAAGTGTCGGCGTTGCTCTGGCGATGCCGGTTGCGCCGGCGGCGGCGTTTGCCATGGCTTTTTGATTTCTTCGCAGGGCTGTCTTCGCCGTTGGGGCCCTGGGTGGATCTTTTGGGCCGGGGGGGAGAGGTTTCATTAGAGGTGGACCTCGTCTCGAGGTCCTCCATCCACTTGAATTTAAATGGCAGATCCTCCGCATCTCGTGCCCGGGCACGCGCTCCGGCTGACCTGTGCGAGTTACTCTCCGGGGCAACTGACCTTTTGGAGTCGTGCCTTGGCTTGCGGGACTTTCTCGAATCGAAGTTTGAATCGTCAGATTTCCTGGAGTCGTGCCTTGGCTTGTGGGACTTTTTCGAATCGAAGTTTGAATCGTCAGATTTCCTGTTGTCGTGCCTGGGCTTGTGGGATCTGCGGGATTCGAAGTTTGAGCCGCTCGATTTCCGGTTGTCATGCCTGCGGGGGGCAGAGCTCGAATTTCGCTGACCGCGAGAATGGCTGCGGCTCGATGACTTCCGTGCAGTCTGTCTCTGGCGGCGGGTAGGCAGGGGGATCTGCATTCCCTCGAAGCCGTCGATGGTACAGCGTTCGATCGTGATCCCCAGCGTTCTCTCCATATCTTCAATCGCAAGGAGATCGTCCTCGGCTACGAAGGTATAGGCGCGACCTTCCCTTTCAGACCGCCCGGTCCGACCGATGCGATGGGTGTAGGCATCGGCAGTGTTTGGGACATCGTAGTTGATGACGTGGGAAACCTGCTCGACATCGATTCCCCGGGCTACGATGTCAGTTGCTACCAGGACATCGAACCGGCAATCACGA
>JAYGDV010000171.1:0-2844 GCA_046582735.1 Planctomycetota bacterium | reverse complement strand
TCACCTCCAGGAGCACCTTTCCCTTCTCGTGAATAACCGGTGAAAAATAGAACTCGTCGCTGATTTCGTACTGTTTCCACCCCCGGCAGACGGGGTGCCCGGGGTTCTTCTGGACAAGGGGGGACTTACCCATCGTAATCCCCGCAAAATGCGGCCAGCCTCCTCCCAGGCTCGAATACCACCGCTTGCCCAATTGCTCGACGTTCTTCTTATGGACGCCGGTGGCCCAGTGGATGGCGACCAGCCCCACCCCTCGTTTCATCATAGCCTCAAAGGCCGCTGCGGATTTTTCAGCCAGGACGATCTCCGCCCCTGGGCTTGTGTAGAGAACGATGGAGTCCGTTCGTTGCAGCAGTTTCTCATCCGCAGGCCACCCGTTCGATACGACGGCCTCAAGCCCCTTTGTCTGGCGCAGGCACTTTGCGAGGAGCTCACAGGTCGAGAGGTATTCGTGGCATTTAGGTGGGTGGTCCGGCTTGTGGCCGATGAGGAGAATGGTTTTTTCTTCCTGCGACAGGATTGCCGGGGATCCCAATGCCAGGGTAAGGGTGAAGCAGGCAATCAGTTTCATGTTGTTCGCCTCTGGCAGTTCAGGGCCAGCTAGTCGGGGTGGGTTTACTCCAGTACAGGAAAGATACCAGCTATCGCCTTCCTGCTGTCGATCAATATGCTCCTGCCTGTAAAGATGCCCCTGGAGGCATGTCCGCGAATACCCGAGTCCGGCAAAAGACAGTTTTGAATTCCTGCTCGATTCTTGGCATCCTGAAGGGCCCTGTTCCTGACATATCTTCATCGATTTGAAAGACCTGACATGAATCATTCCACGCGTCTTTTCCTGTTTGCCCTGTTGCCGTTTGCCGCCAATCTCCCCTTGAGGTCTGATGAACTGGAGGTGCGCCAGGATGGGCAGGGCCATACCATCGCGGTATTTCGCAAGGGCGCCAAGGAGGCGATACTCACCCAGGTCGCCAAGCCTGACTTCAGGCCGTATCTACATCCGATCGTGGCGCCTGATGGCAAGGGGTTGCTGACGGAGTACAGTCCCGGGCATCACAAGCATCAGACGGGTCTCTACTGGGGATTCACGAGGGTCAACGGGAGGGATTATTTCCATCATCCCGGCGGCGACTACTGGCGCCGGGTCTCGGCCAAGGTTCTCAAGAAGGATGGTCCCTCGGTTAAATGGCAGACCATGTACGAGATGCTCGATGCGAAGGGAGAGGCCCAGCTGGTCGAATCCCAGGTCTGGAGCATGGAGGTGAAGGATGGGGAGTACGTGCTGGACCTCGAATGGAGTGCCCTGGCAAAGAAAGACATCACCATTGGGAAATACAACTACGGTGGCCTCTTCCTCAGGATGCCATGGAAGAAAGGGATCGACGGCAGGGTTTTCAACAGCTCCCGCCAGGCCAACGACAGGGCCGAGGGGCAGCGCTCCGTCTGGGTGGATGTAGGCATGAAGGTTGCCGGAAGGGATGACAGGGCTCATATCGCAATCTTTGATCATCCGAGAAATCCCGGGTTCCCCACCGCCTGGCGTGTTGATCACCAACTCGGAGTGGGACCGGCCAGTTCCCGCAATGGAGACTGGAAGATCGCCAAGGGCCGCAAGGCAGCCTTTCGCCATCGCCTGCTGGTCTATACGGGAAAAATCAACGATGCGGAGTTGACGAAGAAATGGTCCCAGTATTCCGGCCATGGCTATGCTTCTGTCCTGTGGGGCCTGGCACAAAAGGAAGGCCGTAAGGCCCTTTCGCTGGCCCCCTTCGATGCATTGAAGAAGATGAAGGTGCAGGAGGGTTTCAAGGTCAACGTCTTCACGGCGGAGCCGATGATCACCCAGCCCATGGCCTTCTGCTGGGATTCAAGAGGGCGGATGTGGATCGCCGAGAATCGCGATTATGAGACACGCGGGCGCGGTTTCTCCAACTCCGGTGACAGCCGCATCCTGATCCTGGAGGATACCGACTCCGATGGCATGCTCGATAGCCGCAAGGTCTTTCTCGAGGGTGTTGCATTCCCGGCGGCAATCGCTGTGGGCTTCGATGGTCTCTGGCTCGGCGCGCCGCCGAACCTGCTCTACGTTCCCGATCGCAATGGGGATGACAAGGCAGATGTCGAGGACATCGAGGTTCGGCTGGCAGGCTGGGGTATTCGTGACCGCCACGAGACCCTTAACAGTTTTTACTGGGGCCCTGATGGCTGGCTCTATGGCTGCCAGGGTTTCGCTACGCCTTCGCGGGTAGGTAAGCCGGCCGGCAAGGGCAAGATCTACAGGCATAAGGATCCCTTTCCGCGCAATACCGAGTTCGAGGGCAAGCCGGTAGATATTAACGGTGGAGTCTGGCGTTACCATCCCCTCAAGGACCGCTTCGAGGTGGTCGCCCACGGTTTCAGCAATCCCTGGGGCCTCGACTACGATGCCAAGGGGCAGCTCTTTATCTCCGCCTGTGTCATTCCCCACCTCTGGCACGTGATTCCCGGCGGGATCTACCATCGCCAGGGTGGGCGGCATTTTAATCCGTACGTCTACAGCGATATTAAAACGATCACCAATCACCGCCACCGGTCTGCTCATGGCGGGGCCCGGGTATACCTCTCGGATGCTTTCCCCGAAAAATACAGGGACCGTCTCTTTATGGCGAATATCCATGAGCATGCAGTGCTGACCGATATTCTTAAACCAAAGGGATCGGGCTTCGTTGGTCATCACGGAGATGATTTCCTGCTCGCTAACGATGCCCGCTGGATTGGTTTCAGTGTTGAGATCGGCCCGGATGGAGGAGTCTATATCCTCGACTGGCACGATGGGGATATTTGCGGCAAGGCGGTGCTCAATAAGGA
>JAYGDV010000135.1:0-3181 GCA_046582735.1 Planctomycetota bacterium | reverse complement strand
GGGCCAGTGGCAGTGCAAATCTCAGGCTTTTCGGGCGAAGAAAAACCATCCTCGATTCCCATGCCGAGGTCAGCAATACCTCCAGGGGTTCGACCGCGTTCCTCCATGTCGAGATCGGACCGATGACGCTCATCGATATCGACAACCCCCACCACAGGAGCTGGTCGAGATCACGTACCATTTCCCTGTTTCGTGCCAGCCGAACCATCTTCGTAGCCGGCGTACCGGTCAACCTCAGTGTCAACGTCGGGACCGGGATCAGGGGAGACCTGTACCTCCAGCCCGCCTACCCGGTTCAGATCTCCGGGGGTGTGTCAGCCTGGGCTACGGGAACCGCCGGCGCCTACCTCGATGGCGGGGTACTGCGGGCCGGCGTCCGGTCAACCCTGAACCTGCTGAAGACCGGCCTCAACTCGAACGTAGCCCTGGCGCTCAACCAGGCTGAAGGAAGAGTCCGGCTGAATATCGAGCCGGTTCGAATCATGGTCCGACTCGTCGTCGACCGCAGGACCTGCAAGGTAAAAAGATGGCGGGTTCGCTGCTCCTGGAAAGAGCTCGGCGGAGTGACGGTCCTCAATTATTCACGGGGAACCACAACCCGAACCCTCTTTTCACTCTGAAACCAACCTTCCTGAGAAAAAGTAAAGAGCAACTCCCATGAGTAATCGAATGATACTTCCGGCAGTAAAATTTACCGGCAACCGCAGATCAGCCCTGACCGCACTTGCCCTTGCCCTGCTGCTGGTAACAGGAAGCATCATCCTCATGAGGATGGGCAACGGAACCGGCCCGAGCCCGGCGGCACGACCCTCCGCCGCCGGCCTGGGCCGGCCGTCTCCCCGTGCAGGCCTTCAAAGAAAGAAAACCGCACGGCCCGGCCCACAGACCTCGACCGCGGAAAGAACCCACGGACTGGGCTTCAGCACAGGAGATACTCTTCGCTACCGCTTCGAGCGCCAACGCAACCTCACCCTGGCGGCCTCTGCCGGACCCGGCACAAAGGAAAACGGCAGTGAAAACCCGGCCGTGACACTGATCGACAGCACTTCAGGAATCCTGTCCATTCGGGCCTACGAGGAATTGCCGGCGGGATGGGTACTCGGCTTCGAATTCTCCGAAGTCAAAACCGCTGTTGAAGCGGTCGATGCCAGCGAGCTGGAACCGGCCGACGAGCTCTCAGAGGAAATGAACGCGGAGGTCCTCGTGCTGCTCGCGCCCTCCGGGAAATTCCGCAAATTGGTATTCCCCTCCAGCACAGGAACGAATGCCCGCAATTCGATCAGGAACCTGATGGCGCTCTTCCAGGTGGTTCTTCCTGAAGATAAATCCCGCACCGAATGGCAGGTCGAGGAAGAGGACACGACGGGCACCTACCTGGCCTCCTACCGGAAAAACAGGAACGCGAAAGGTACCTCGATCATCAAGTCCAGGCTGAACTACACGTCCATTCAAAGCGGCGAACCGAATGGGGATTCGCTGGAAGACCTGGCCCGAACCGGCGGTCAAACGAAGATCCTGCTCGACCCGTGTCCCCTTTTGATCGAGGGTACCCGGGAGATGGCTATCTCCCTCGAGGGCTTCGCGCAGGGCGTGAGTTCACAAACCTGGTACCGTTTTGAACGAGAAGAGTTGCACCGGGGCAACTACCACCCCGAGGCGAAGAGGGTGATCGAGCTTCTCTCCAGCACCGGGACAACCCTGCGGGCGCAGGCACGCTCCCGGGGAGAGGGACTTGCCCTCGAAAGCGGCCTTCCTGACACCGTCGAAATCCTCAGGAATATCCCGACGGTCATCAGCGATCGGGGAATCGAATCCGCTGCCGCCACCACGGTTATGGTCCAGCTCGTCGATGCCATCAAGCGCGACGACCAGGCCGTAACAGGCGTCCTCGACCGCCTCTCTGAAAGCTCCTGTGGAGAGGACGAATCGTCCCTCCTCATCGGAGCCCTCGGCGCTGCAGGCACAGCCGCCGCCCAGGATGGCCTCGAGGAACTCATCTCTTCTGAAAAATCTCCTGTGCAGAGAAGAGAGGCCGCCCTATTCGCCTTCGCACAGGTCGAGTCCCCCGGGGCGGGAATTGATGAAACCCTGCAGAACCTCTACGAGGAAAAGGGCAATCTCTCCAACACCTCACTGCTCCTGCTCGGGGCTGTGGGCAGCCGCGTGAAAAGCAGTGACCCCGAACGTTTCGAGATGACTGCCGCGTACCTGCTGGAAGCCTACAGGGCCGGGGACAAACACGGAGAGCGTGCAGCAGTCCTCGAATCGCTCGGCAATCTCGGGCTGGAAGAAACTCCTCCCGAAATCGCCGGGGCCTATACCGATGCCAGCGAGAGAATCCGCCGCGCGGCTGTTCGCTCATTGCGAAGGACCTATGACAATGCAGCGGAAGGAATCCTGCTCCACGCCTTCGAATCCGACCCTTCCGAGTCGGTCAGGGCGGCAGCGGCCAAGACCCTGGCTGAATTTCCGCACGAGGCGGATGACGAGTTCCTGCGCCAGGCACTGCCGCAAGAGGACTCCGAGCACGTTCGCCGGGACCTCCTCGCCGGCCTCTCCCGTCGTGAACGATTCGACGATGGCGCCCGCGACCTCGTCGATTGGATCGCCGGCAACGACCCCTCCGGCGACATCCGAGAATACGCCGAAAACCTCCTGCGCTAGCCTCCTGCGGAGCCCGGAAAAAAGGCCCGCTCCCCTGGAGGGCGAGCGGGCCTCGGTGGAGCCACCTGCCGGAGTCGAACCGGCGACCTGTTCATTACGAATGAACCGCTCTGCCAACTGAGCTAAGGTGGCACATCCTCTCTTCTTCCCTCTCGGGAACACATACAATTCCCCCAAGGCCCCGGACTGTCAAGAACTTACCCTCCCCCACATCGACAGTTACACAGCCGGGCAGCAGGGCGGATGTGGTTTCCCCGGAGCGGAAAAGATACCCTGTTGGGACTGCGGAATCCCATCCCGGCGTAGAATCAACCACCATGCATCGAAACCTCCTCTTTACCCCGGCCTGCCTGCTGGCCATCTCTGTATTTTCCTGCGCCCTGCTCAGAGCTGCCGGCAAATGGGAGAAGGCCGATTACGGTCCCTGCCTCAGCTTCGCGATGGATGTCAGCGAGGGCAAGCTCAAGGACACCATCCGGTTTGCCGACACCCGCAACTACGTCTTTCGCGCCAGGGT
>JAYGDV010000084.1:0-2083 GCA_046582735.1 Planctomycetota bacterium | reverse complement strand
CTGGCAAGCCGCCTGCTGCAGCCCGGCGAGACCCAGGCGCTGACCTACGAGGCGCCGGTTAAGCCGGGAATTTACCCCTATGTCTGCACCTACCCGGGACACTGGCAGCGGATGTACGGCGCGCTTTACGTGGTCGCTGACCTGAAGGCCTACCGTTCCAATCCGGCCGGCTACCTGTCGAAAAACCCCCTTCCCCTGAAAGATGAACTGCTCAAGCTCAACCAGCGCAATACCGAGTGGACCTTCAACCAGCTGGCTGCCCCGATCAGGCAACTGGAGGGGAGAAGCTTCGAGGTGGGCAAGAGCGTTTTCAAGGTGTCCAATTGCGTTGCCTGCCATCGCCTGAACAACGAGGGCCAGGTCTTCGGGCCGGATCTTGCGAAGCTTGATCCAAAGAAGCGTACCGCTGAACACGTTCTTCGTTCTCTTCTCGAGCCCTCCAAGGATATCGATGAGAAGTTCCAGACCTATGCCCTCGTTCTGCGCACCGGCATGGTGGTGACCGGGATGATCGTCGAGGAGACAGCTAAGCAGGTCAAGGTGATCGTCAATCCGCTTGCCAAGGCGGCCCCGGCGGTTGTCGACAAGTCGGCGATCGTCGCGCGCAGAAAGCTGCCGAACTCCATCATGCCCGAGGGGCTTCTCAACCGGCTCTCGCGTGAGGAGATTATAGACCTGATTGCCTATGTACTCTCAGGTGGGGATGCGGGGAGCAAGCTCTTCAAGGCGCACAAGCACTGAACGCGTTGCGGCTAATCGATCTTGCCTCAACCTCAACCTGCCCTTAGTCTTGCTGGCGGGTCTGAAAGAGGTATCGGGATCGTGAGCTGCAGGCATCTGTTACTTTCCGGTGTTTTACTGGGCGCCTTGCTTTCCGCTGGTGTTCCGGTAAGGGCGTACGCCTCCATCCTGGGGGATTCCAACGGAGACAACTCCCTGGATGTAGCCGATCCGGTCTACCTGCTTAACTATCTCTACCGCGGAGCGTCTCCAGTTGCAGCGGGTTCCCGTCCGGACGCTGATTGCGATGGGGAGGTTGCCTTATCGGATGCCGTTGCCCTGATTGAATACCTCTTTCTCGATGGAGAACCTCCAGGTGATTTCTGTTCCTGGGAGATTCCGGACGGCCTGGCCTGGAGGGGGCGGAATGAACAGGGTTTTGCGGAATTCGAGCATGAGGATACGGGGATTCTCTTTGTTCTTCTACCGGGAGGCGATTTTCTAATGGGAACGCCGCCTGATGAGGAAGATCGCTGGCAAGACGAAGGTCCGCTTCATCTTGTGACATTGAGCGCGTTCCTGGTGGGAAAATACGAGGTGACCCAGGCGCAATGGGAAGGGGTGATGGGTTCCAACCCGTCTTATTTCCAGGGGGAGGAGCTCGTTGAGGGTGTGGAGCCCGGTAATCTCCCGGTTGAGCGTGTTTCCTGGAGAGATGTCGTCGAGTTCAGTGTTTTAAGCGGCCTTTCTCTACCTACTGAGGCGCAGTGGGAATATGCCTGCCGGGGGGACAGAAGTGGCCCTTTCGGCGGCAACGGTGTTCTTGCCGATATGGGCTGGTATGTTCAGAACAGTGGGGGACGTCCCCATGCAGTTGGAACAAGGCGGCCGAATGCTTACGGACTGCATGATTTTCACGGAAACCTCTACGAATGGTGTCTGGATGTCTACCAGGAGGGCTTTTATGCCTCAAAAGCGGCAACGAGGCTCGATCCGGTCTTTGAAGGGGCTGGCGCTTACCGTGTCGTTCGTGGAGGAGGCTGGTTTTACGAGCCGGTCAGCTGCCGGTCGGGTAATCGGTTCGCGATTGAATCGGCGGTCAGCGGCAACCGCCGATTGGGTTTAAGGCCTGCAATCGGCCTTCTAAAGGGCAAATAAGCCCTCCGGGGTACTCACTTCCCAGGTACCCTATTTCTGCTGATGCCGACGAAAATGGCAGAAATCGATTTGGTCCCTGACCAGGGGACTTTTTTTTCACACTTTTTTTCTGTCTCAACGACAGGGCTTATCGGGTTGGGATTTTTCCGGTATTTCCTAAAGTACCGGTAATTCATAGATTGCCGGATGAGATGGACCAGGCTCC
>JAYGDV010000039.1:0-4939 GCA_046582735.1 Planctomycetota bacterium | reverse complement strand
TTGCAGCCTGTACAAAGGCCTGTAAAGTGTACTTTAGGTAGGGTACCTGGGTTTGGCAACTGATCAGTTGTTGGACCCAATATGGAGAAAAATAAGGAAAGGAGCAAAACTTATGAAGGATGGTCTCCATCAGCGAAACGGGTTTACGCTGGTCGAGTTGTTGGTCGTTATTTCTATCATAGCTATTATCGCCGGGCTCGTAGTACCCGCCCTCTTGAGGGGCAGGGAAGAAGCCTGGAAAGCCCAGTGTTCCAACAACCTGAAACAGATTTACCTGGCAGCTGTCGCGTACGCACAGAAGAAATATGAATTCCCGAGGGACAAGACAAACGATGATCCTACTGCGCATGATTCGCTCAACATCCTGTTGAGATCCAGGCATGGAAAGAATCTCCCCGGATCACTCTTCAAATGTCCCAGTGGAGAGGCCGCCGAAGCCAGGCAACCTGAAGATGAGGACTATCTTCAGCTCGATGAAGACACGCTTGACTACGCCTGGGCGAATATACGCCGCAGGCCCACAGGCAAGCTGGTGCCCATCGGCTCCGACAAGTTCTTCAACACCTACGATGAAAATCGCGAAGGTCACAATGACGTCATGAATGTGCTGAATTCTGACTCCTCTATCAAGGAGTGGGAAATCGGTGCCGATGGAGACTGTGAAGACGAAGATTTCGACGTAGAACTCGGACTTCCGACAGGTCTCGGCCGCTGAGACCCCGAATTTCGTAAAAAAAGAGGGCGCGCTGGACGGGCGCGCCCTCTTTTTTTATATCTTCTTCCGGCTCAGTCTTCCGGGTCCTCTTGCGGTTGGGGACTGAGGGCCAGGTCTCCATCTTCTGAATCCACCGGCCTCGAAATAACATATTTCCCCATCAACCACTTGCCGAGGTCTACGTCCCGGCAACGTGAACAACAGAAGGGGAAGGTCTCGCAATCGGCATCGAGTGAATTGCGGCAGTGGGGGCATCGAGGGCGAGAGCTCTTTCCCATCGGTTCAACTGTCCCCGGAGGTATCCTTCGAGTCCGGCTTGGAGCCCTTGTCTTTTTCCCCGGAATCCTTCGCCGCGTCCCCCTTGTGAGGATTGGAACTCTCCTTGTCAGTCTTGGCAGCTTTCTCGTAGTCGGGCTTTCGATAGTCGGTGATGTAGAACCCTGAACCTTTGAAAATGAGACCCGCGCCTCCGGAGATCAGCTTCTTGAGCCGATGCCTGCCGCAGGCCGGACATTTACGCTTGGGAGAATCCGAGAAGCTCTGCAGGAACTCGAAAGCCTCGCCGCACTCCTGGCATTTGTATTCGTAGGTCGGCATGAAATAAACCCGCTGAAATCAGCTCAGCTCTCCTCCTGCCCGGAACCAGCCTCGTCACCATCACCTTCCACCCGCTTGGCCACCTTGACCCGGCTGGGCCTGACCAGCACATCTCCGTGCAGGTAACCCTTCTCGTGGACCTCCAGGATATCCCCGGTTGAGCCCTCGGTAACCTCTTCTTCCATGACTGCTTCGTGAAACTCGGGATCGAATTGCCGGCCGTCTGTCTCGACAACGACGACATCATGGTCCTGCAGCAACGTGCTGATCATCTGGGCGATCAGTCGAACGCCATCGAACAACCCCTCGGCGCCGCCATCCTGTGATTCGGCGCTTTCGATCGCCCGCTCAAAATTGTCAATGACCGGCAGCAACCCCTCGATAAAGCCGCGCACCGCGGCAGCCCGGGCCCGGGGCTCTTCACGGCCCTGGCGCTTCTTGTAGTTCTCGAACTCGGCCTGGGTTCGCTGTAGTAGTTCAACGGCCATCGCTACCTTTTCAAGGAGCTCCTGATACTCTTCTTCGGTCGGCGGCTCCCAGGAATCCTCGGCCCCGGTTCCGGAGTCGTCATCAGCCTCAGCCTTACCGGTCGGCCCCGACTCGGTTTCAGCAGCTGAATCCCCGGGAAGCTCATCGGCGGTCTGCCCGTTTTCTTCCAGCCCGGTATCGGTGTCACTATCGTTCATGATCATTTACCATCTCCAGGATCCTCAGATCCATTCGACGTTCCTTTGAAATAGTCCCTGATTCTATCCAGAAACCCCTGCCGGGCAGGGTGCTCGTTATCCAGGTTGAGCTCCCGGATCTGCTCAAAGAGCCCCCTGGACTCCGCCGAGAGCTTCCCTGGAGTCTCCACAATTACCCGCACCAGCTGATCACCCCGCGCACTACCTTCAAGAGCCGACAGCCCTTTTCTTTTCATCCTGATGATCTCTCCCCCCTGGGTTCCGGCCTTTACACTGAGACTCTCCACGCCCTCGAGCGTCGGCACCTCGATCTGTGCTCCGAGCGCGGCATCGCTGAAGGTCACCGGCACCTCGAGCAGAATATTATCATCGATGCGCTCAAACAGTTCGTGCCTGCTGACCCGGAGGCGCACATAGAGATCTCCTGAAGGCCCGCCCTTCACCCCGGAATCCCCCTGGGAGGAAATCCTCATCTGGTTCCCATCGTGGATCCCCGGGGGTATATCAATATCGATCTCCGCGGAGGTAGCCGCTCTCCCCTCACCGGAACATTTTTCACAGGGAGTGGAAATAATACTCCCGGCTCCGCGGCACCTCGGGCAGGGCCTCTGAACACGGAAAAACCCGGAAGAAGATTCCACCTGGCCCATCCCCTGGCACTGCAGACAGGTCTGTTTCTCCGTACCCGGCTGGGCCCCACTCCCATCGCAATTACCACAGTCACGCCGGCGGCGGATCTCGACCTTGCGTTTCACGCCGGTCAAAACCTCGTTGAGGGTTATCTCCAGGTCAATTCGCAGGTCGGTGCCCCGGCGCGGACCATCCTGCCGGGAGGATCCCATGCCGCCGAAGAGACCTTCAAAAAGACCACCTTCGAAGATGTCGCCGAAACGCGAAAAGATGTCGTTAATGTCGGTAAAGCCGCCGCTGAACCCCTTGGCCGAAAGCCCCTCGTGCCCATGCTCGTCGTAGAGCGTTTTTTTCTGAGAGTCGCTGAGAACCTCGAAGGCCTCGGAGACCTCCTTGAAGGAAGCCTCTGCATCGGCATCTCCGGGATTCTTGTCCGGATGGTACTTCAGCGCCTTCTCCCGGTAGGCCTTCTTGACCTCGGACTCAGTCGCCTCCCTGGAAACACCCAGGACCTCGTAGTAGTCCCGCTTGGACATCGTGGAGTTGATACTCCCCATCAGTTTTCACCAAAAACGCTTCGACCGTTGACCTCTTTCGCCGAAGAGTGTCCTGCGGTAATCCCATGGAAAACCGCTACCCGGCAAAGAAACCCGCAGTCCGTACCTCAGACGACAGCATTGACAACCGGCTCGTCATGATCATCGACGTCGGTAATCAGGGCATCTGTCGTCAGGTTGAGCCCGGCAATGCTGACCGCGTTGCGCAATGCTGTCAGCACGACGTCGGTGGGATCAATAACCCCGTCTTTGACCAGGTCGGAGTATTCACCGGTAAAGGCGTTGAACCCCTTTGAACCCTTGAGCTCGCTGACCTCGATTAACACTTCACCCGGATCAAAACCCGCATTGGCTGCAATCGTGCGGATCGGAGCCCCCAATGCACTACCGACAACCTTGACGCCGAAAGCGGCATCACCCTTTGCCTTGACCTTTTCCAGGGCCTTGAGCGCACGCACGAAGATAGTGCCGCCACCCGGTATAATGCCGCTCTCCGCTGCCGCCCGGGTAGAGTGAAGTGCATCGGTCGCCCGGTCCTTGCGGTCCTTCATTTCCATCTCGGTATGGCCACCGATATAAAGTACGGCGATGCCGCCGCCGAGCTTCGCCTTGCGCTCGGTGAACTTCTCCTTGTCGTAGGTCGAGGTGGTCTGCTCCATCTGGATATTGATCTGGTTGATGCGCTCCTCGATAGCAGCCGCTTCGCCGGCACCGTCGATCACGATGGTCTTCCCCTTGTCGATGACCACCTTTCTGGCCCGGCCGAGCTGCTCGAGTTCAACCTGGTCGAGACCGATGCCCCGGTCCTCGGAGATGAACTCGCCACTGGTAAGAATCGCCATGTCCTCCATGAGCGACTTGCGACGGTCACCAAAACCGGGAGACTTCACAGCAACAGTTTGCAGAACCCCCTGGAGCTTGTTGATCACCAGGGCAGCAAGCGCCTCGGCCTCGACATTTTCTGCAATAATGACGAGCGGCTTGCCCGTGGGAGCGACCTTCTCCAGCAACGGAACAAGCTCGTGAACCGCGGCAATCTTCTTTTCGTAGAACAGGATATAAACATCCTCGTACTCCGTGCTGAGATTCGCGGGGTCGGTGATGAAATACGGTGAGCAGAAGCCCTTGTCAAACTGGAGCCCCTGGACGACCTCGAGGTAGGTCTCGACACCCTTGTTTTCCTCGATGGTGATCACGCCGTTACTGGTGACGCTGTCCATCGCCTCGGCAAGAAGATCGGCGATCTGGTTGTCGGAGTTGCTGGAGATGTAGGCGACATTGCGAATCTGGTCGTATCCTTCGACCTTCTTGGCGCTGTCGAGAATGACATCTTCAACCGCATCCGCGGCCAACTCCATTCCCTTCCTCAGAGCCTGGGCCTGGACCCCGGCTGTAACGTATCTCCTGCCTTCCTCGATCATCTTGCTGGCAAGGACAATGGCCGTCGTCGTGCCGTCACCGACATTGTCATTAGTCTTCGAGGCTACCTCGTTGAGAATTTTTGCGCCCATGTTCTCAAAAGGATCGGGAAGCTCGATTTCCTTGGAGACCGAGATGCCATCCTTGGTCGAAACCGGCCCGGAAAAACTCTTGTCGATAATCACGTTTTTTCCCGAGGGGCCGAGAGTTGAGCTCACTGCCTTCGCGAGCGTCTGCATACCGGCGGTAAGTTTCTGCCGGCCATCGTTGTCAAAAAGGATCTGTTTAGCCATTTTCTGTATTCCTTAAAAAGGGGAAACCTTACATTCCCATAC
>JAYGDV010000031.1:0-1553 GCA_046582735.1 Planctomycetota bacterium | reverse complement strand
CAAGTGGTACGCCGGCATGCAATACGATGGCGATATTGCCAGGGCAAAGAAGGTCCTCGCCGAACTCGACAAGTACTCCCCCGGGGCAAAGGAATACGAGGTCGCCGGCTTCTTCTGGTGGCAGGGCGACCGCGACAGCCGCAGCGCCGCGCTTTCAGGCCGTTACGAGAAGAACCTTGTGCACCTCATCAAGCAGCTCCGCAAGGACTTCAATGCGCCCAGGGCAAAGTTCGTCTGCGCCTCTCTCGGCCAGACAAAGAAGGGTGCCACCGATGGCGGTGGGACAATTCTCGAGGCCATGATCGCGGTCGACGGCAGGTCCGGCAAGTACGCGGAATTCAAGGGCAACGTCGCCTCCGTTTACGCCCACCCGCTGTCCAAAGGGGGCAGCTCAGGCGGTCACTACAGCGGCAATGCCGAGACCTACATGAACGTGGGAGAAGCGATGGGCAAGGCCATGGCAGACCTCCTGAAGCTTTCCAAATAGAGAGAAATATCCACCTTTACGAAGCGAGTCAAAAATGAGGCTCCGATTTTCGCAATGGATGCTCTTCACGGGAATAATGTTTCTTTCCTCGATTGGCGCCCTGGTTCTGTTTGACCGGGCAGCGGCCGAAGTTGCAGGCATCTTGCTGACTCCCTGGTTTGCAATCTGCAGTGCCATAACTCCAACAGCCTGGCAGACACAGGGAAATATCCTTCTCGGGATGATGTGGCTCGTCTCCGGAGTGGCTGTGTACTCAATGCTGGGCGGCACCTTCCTGGTTATGGGGAGAAGATTCCTGGCCAGGAACGACCACTGATCATCGACAACAAAAGAAACAGGCAATAATGGTTAAAACACTCGCGGGCGTCTTTGTCCTCGCCCTCCTTCCCGCCTCTTCCGGTTTCGAGCGCGCCTATGTAAAACAAGCTGTCCTCTCAAAGGAAGAAGAGAAGGTCGTCATCGCGCTGGCAAAGAAGCGCGGCATAAAGAAGATCGCGAAGATCTCCACTTTCAACCTGTACCCATCGACGGCCAGGGGAATTTCGGTTAAAGGCGTAGAAGAAATCATGGGACGCGAGGTGTCGTTCACTGTCCTGAATGTGACCTACAGGAAATGGTCCTTCCCCGACTCGAAACCCGGCAAGCGAGATCTGCAGATGGGAGATTTCTGGGCCAGTCCCGCCGGGACGCAGAAACAAACCATCCTTAAGGTAAACAAAAAGGAATACCGGGTAGCTTCACTGAGGGGGCTGGAGATCAAGGAGTGCGAATCCATCCTCGACCTGCTCCTGGCCGGCAAGTACACCGCCGGCCCCGGCATGAACGCTGAGCAGTTCAAGCAGATCGACTGGAAGAAGCCCGGCGGCTTCTGGAAACGGGGAGAACAGATCTCTGTCCAGTTCCCTCACAAGCGGGAGGGCAACGGTTTCTTTGACCTCCAGGTCAAGCCGGGTAAAAAACAGCTGGTCATCACCCAACTGTTACAAGCCATCCCCTGAAACAACTGCCCCACTCAGGGATGCCGGGCCTTGAACTCCGGAAAGGGTGCCTCGGCGTTCTGAGGAAA
>JAYGDV010000008.1:0-4858 GCA_046582735.1 Planctomycetota bacterium | reverse complement strand
CGGGAGGCTATGAATGACAGTTGAAGTATTTTCTTACAGGGCGCGTGGGGCGGACGGGAAGACAAGCACCGGGCTCTTGAAGGCCGAAAATGAAGCGGAGGCTGTCAGCGAGCTTCACCAGGGAGGCCTGACGGTGATCTCGGTTGCAAAGGAAGCCGGCGGGAAAGCGCCGGGAACCAGCTCCTCCAAAGGTAGCTTCTCAGGACTTCTTTCCCGCTCACGCCAGGTCCCGGCCCACAAGGCCCGGGTCAAGGACAGCGAGATGGTCGTTTTTACGCGCCAGCTTTCAACCATGATCGGCTCAGGCATACCGCTCGTCGATGCCCTCGAGATCCTGGCCGAGCAGATCGAGAACCAGGGATTCCGCTCTGTCATCGAGGAGGTCTGTGAAAAGGTGCGGAGTGGGATGGATTTCTCGGAATCACTCAGGCTTTACCCGCGTATTTTCCCTGACATTTACGTCAACATGATCTGCGCCGGGGAGGCCAGTGGCCAGCTGGACACGGTTCTCGAGCGCCTGGCGGAATACCAGGAGTCATCCAGCGCATTGAAGGCGGAGATCAAGTCGGCAATGACCTACCCCGTCGTTTCGCTGCTGATGGTGCTGGGGATCACCTTTTTCCTTCTCCTCTTCGTGATCCCGAAGTTTGAGGATATGTTTACTTCTCTCAATGTCGAGCTCCCCGGGATTACGAAAGCGTTGCTCGGGGCAAGTCTCTTCCTGCGGGAAAATTTCCTCTACTGGGGAGGGGGGGTGGTTGGACTGGGAGTTGCCCTGACCTACTGGATGCGCTCTGAGAACGGCCTGAATACGAGGGACTGGCTGTTGATCAAGATCCCGGTTTTCGGGCCGCTATTCAAGAAGGTGACGCTCTCGCGGTTTTCAAGAACTCTCTCAACGCTCGTTCAGAGTGGTGTACCCATCCTGGGGGCCCTTGAGATCGTTTCCCAGACCTGCGGAAACAGGGTGTTCGCAAGGGCTATTGAGCAGGCTGCAGACAGCGTGCGGGAGGGAGAGCCCCTTGGTGAGCCATTGGCCAGGAGCGGTGTGTTTCCACCCATGGTAAGCCGGATGGTGAGCATCGGGGAGCGCACCGGCGCCCTCGAGGGGCTCCTGGAGAAAATAGCGGATTTCTACGACCGGCAGGTGAAAACGAGCGTTGAGGGGCTGACCTCGATGATCGAGCCTTTCATGATTGGAATCATGGGATTCCTGGTGGGAGGCATGGTAATGGCGATCTTTCTGCCAATTTTCAAGATGGTCGGCGGCATGAATGGCGGCTGAGAAGCCGGCAAGTAGCGTTAATGTTACGAGGCCGGGCCTGAAGGTCCGGGAATGTTCAAACTTGAGGGAGATGACCTGAAAATACCATCCGGGCAATTGGAAACCTGTAATCCCTGCCGATACATGAAACAGGTAAAGAGAGGTTTCTGACCGGTTTCAAAGCCTGAGGGCCTGGGGCCGGCGGAGTATTTTTGGGTTTGAATGGCAGTTATGGCTGAAAAAAGCAAGGGTACTGTATTGCCCGGAGCCGGGCGCCTGGTGATGGTCTCCGATGACGAGCCGCACCTTCGGGACCTGCTTTCGCTGGTACTCGAAGAGGAAGGTTACGGCGTGGTGTGCGCATCGAGCGGGCAGGAAGCGCTGGAGACCTTTCGTAAGTATTCCGACCGCCTTGTCCTCATTATCCAGGACCTCAAGCTCCCCGATCTCGATGGTGTCCGTCTCCTGGCCCGGTACAAGACCGAGGCTCCGCAGATACCCGTGGTGGTGATTACCGCGTATTCCACCTGGGATAATTCCGTGGAGGCTATGCGTCTGGGGGCGTACGACTATATCAAGAAACCCTTCGAGGTAGGTGCGATCCGGCAGGTGGTCAACCGGGCAACCGCCGAGAGTCCTGTTGCCCAGGAGGGCTCTGGCTGTCAGCAGGATGTGTCGGTCCAGAAGCACGATCTGATCGGCAACCACAGGAGCATCCAGGAGGTGATGAACCTGGTGGACCGTGTGGCGCCAACCGACAGCACGGTCCTGATCCAGGGCGAGAGCGGTACCGGTAAGGAGCTCGTCGCCAGGGCTCTTCATGACCGTTCCCAGAGGAGTGAGCAGGGATTTATCTCGGTCAATTGCAGCGCCTTCACCGAGACTCTTCTCGAGAGCGAACTCTTTGGACATAAGAAGGGCGCCTTTACCGGAGCGGTGGCCGACTCAAAAGGTTTCTTCAAGGCGGCCGATGGGGGCACTCTTTTCCTCGACGAGGTTGCTGATATGAGCCTGACGACCCAGGTAAAAATTCTCAGGGTTATCGAAGAGCGTGTCATCACGCCCGTAGGCAGCACCCGGGGAGAGCCTGTGGATGTTCGGATTGTGGCTGCTACCAACAAGAACATTCTCGAAGAGATAGAACACGGCCGGTTCCGTGAGGACCTCTATTACAGGCTGAACGTGATCCCTGTCTGGCTGACTCCGCTTCGCGAGCGCAAGGATGACATTCCCCTCCTGGCCGGATTTTTCCTCAGGAGGCACTCCATCCGCATGGGCAGGGAATTGACCGGGATCTCGGAGGAAGCCATCAACAGGCTCCAGGAGTACGACTGGCCCGGCAATGTTCGTGAGCTCGACAATATCATCCAGCGCCACGTGGCCCTCTGTAATGGCAGCGAGATCGATTCGGTGCAGCTGCGTGAGCAGTCCGTTGGCTCAGCCCCTGATGTGCAGGCTCCACAGCATGAGTTCGGTATACCGGAGCAGGGTATGGATCTCGAGGAGCACCTGGAAGAAATTGAGATGGGATACCTGCGCGAGGCATTGAGGGCTACCGGTGGAAACATGACCGAGGCCGCCAGGGTACTGGGTATGAGCTACCGGTCGATGAGGTACCGGGTGCAGAAGCTTCGCACCCACGATGCAGAGCCTGTTCTCTAAGGAGCGGCTTTCCCGCTGCACGGCTCAGTCGGTGGTGGCCTTTTTGATCTGCTCCTTGCCGGCATCGAAGAGCTCCTTGCCGTGTTCCCGGTAGGAGTTGGGGAAGAGGTCGCTCAGGTTCTCGCAGAGACCTGAAAGTTGCGGGACAAGAGCGCTGTCGTTGATCAGTTCGGCAGCAAAGCTCTCCTCTTCTTTCTTTCCTGTGGGGCTCTTCCATTCAGTGGCCACCCAGCAGATGCAGGAGAGGATGAGAACCCCGGTGAGTGTCGAGATCAGGGACCCGAGCATGCGGGCGGAAAAGGAGAGACGGTCGGGCCTGCCAAGATCAAAAAGCAGCGCTGAGACAATCGTCAGGAACACGCTGACGACCAGGAAGATGATCATGAACCCGACGGCATTGGCGAGGGAGTCGGATTTCTCGCGCAGGTGGTTAAATACCGGTGATGCGGCAAGCCCGGAATGCAGCAGGCCGGCAGTGATGAGAGCCGCGACGATGGCTGAAATCTGCAGCAGCTGGGCGAACCATCCTCTCAGCAGGCCCATGATGACGAAGAACAGCAGGATTCCGATGATGATTCCGTCCAGGGCGTTCAACAGGGGCCTCCAAATTATTTGCGGGGTTCAGACAGGTAGCTTAACTGTTCAGTCGTCGCCTGGGGAGTCTTTTGCCGCTGCCCTTTCCTTCCGTGCTTTGCGTATTTCCCTGAATCTCCAAGTGTAATAATACAGGACGCAGGTAATTCCTGCGGCGGATCGGATGTTGAAAAGCGTATCGGAGGCATTGTCCCCGTTCCAGGTTCCGGCTGTAACCACCTCGAGAAGGATGAGTCCAATGCAGACGGCCAGCGCCAGGGAGATGATGCACTTGTGGGGATTCAGCGGTTTTCTGCCCTTGTCCCGTCCTGTTTCAGTTTCAGGGTGGTCAGTCATCTGTTGCCGATTCGTGTGCTCTCTTACGATTGCGATAGGCGAGCAACAGGTAGCTGATGAGGTAAACAGGGAAGAGAATTTCAGTGGCCTGCACGGCGATGGTTTTTCCGGAACTGAAATCAGCGTGAATTTTCGTGATCAGCCAGGTCATTGCAACAATGAACAGGAGTACGCCGTAGATGTTGGACTGGATGAGGGGCACAGTTCTGGTTGGATTGCTCCGAAGAGCGTAAAGGAAGACGTAGAAGATTGAGATAATACCGGACAGGGCCCGGAGAGACTCGATTCCTTCGGGGAGATCCTCTTTCTGCCAGAGCCCGTTAGTAATTCCGCTCTTTAGGAAACCGACACCCTCAAAGATAAAGGTCGCCAGCAAGGCAATGCCGGCGACGATTGCAATGCGGCTGATTTTTACAGGTTCTCTTTTTATCACAGGTCCTCCCTGCCTGGTTGATCCTCCGTCTCACTACCATCAGCATAGTCGCTCCCGTTGTCTGCTGCCATTATTCTGCCCCGGGCGCGCTCGAGTGTTCCTCTCAGGAGAGGGTCGGACTGGATGTCATCTCTGCCGCTCAACTCGTTCAACAGCTCGAGCCCGTTTCCTGGCGTGGAGTTGCCCAGCGCAATGATTGCATTGCGCAGGAAGCCTCTGAAGCCGGCACGCTTGATGGGGCTCTGTGGGAACCTTGCGGCGAAGTTTTCCGCGGTCAGCGAGGTCAGCTCCGACAGCTTGGGGAAGATGTTCTCCTGCCGGGCGGCGAGTTCCGGTTCGCTGCGCGGGCGGGGCTCACTATTCCAGGGGCAGACCTCCTGGCAGATGTCGCATCCGAAAACAAGGTTCTCCATCTTTTCTTCCAGCTCTGAGGCGATCTCACCGCGCTCCTCGATGGTCAGGTAGCTGATGCAGCGGCGGGCATCGAGAACGTATGGCTGGGGGAAGGCATCGGTGGGGCAGGCCTCGAGGCAGAGCGTGCAGCTGCCGCAATGGTCTGTTGCCGGCGG
>JAYGDV010000525.1:0-3835 GCA_046582735.1 Planctomycetota bacterium | reverse complement strand
GCTCGTCGGGCTCATAACCCGGAGGTCGCAGGTTCGAATCCTGTCCCCGCTACCAAAACAACGAACCGGCCCGGAAGTTTCCTTCCGGGCCGGTTTTGTTTCCCCTCCGTAGTGTTCCTGCACAGCCCTTTGACCTATGATGTCCCCCTTGGGGTTCACTCAAATGCCAATGGAGGTTTTCACCATGCGCGTTTTCCAGATCCGCCTGGGCGTTTTCTTTCTCTTCCTGTTTTCCACCGCTGTAATCATCACGGCGGAGGAAGAGAAAAAGGAACCGGTAAAAGAGACCCCGGTCAAGATCCGCTACCGGCCGCCGGAGATCATGCTGGTTACATCGGTTGACTGGCCGGCAGCTGTGGAACACCGGGAAACGATGGCGAAGTTCCTGGTCGAGAAAGGAATCAACTGCGTCGAGGGAGCCACCGATGTCCTCGATGTCTGCCGGCGAAACGGCCTCTACGTCCGTGTAGGAGCGCGCAATGGCGACCTCGGAAATCTCCTCGGGGAGATTAAGGACCTCAGGCTCAAAGATGACCCGGCTGTCTTCGGCTATTTTATATCCGACCGCCGCAGAAGGAGTGCCTTCGCCACCTGGGCGCGCTGGGTGCAGCTCTTCGAAGAGCAGGACCCGAACCACCCGGCCATCTTCATCAACCGTGCCCTTTGGAACGAGTTCGGCCAGTTTGCCGACGTGGTGAAGCCGATGATCCTCGACTTCTACCATTATCACTGGGATGGAAAAAGAAAACCCGACCGCTACCACCTCTACCTGCACATGTTCCGCGATGTGGCGAAAAAACACGGCATCCCGGTGATGCGCTGCGTGGGAACCGGCGTCTCGCCGCCGCAACTTCTGCAGACCATGTATGTAAGCCTTGCCTATGGTGCGCAGGCCTTCCACTTCTGGGTCCCCTGGCATGTGGGGCATGAGAAAAATGACAAGGGACCTGTCCTCAAGGACGGGAAGATCGTCCCGACGATCACCCCCTGGGGTGAGATCATCGGCCAGTTCGGCAAAGACATGCGGGCCATGGGGCCGGTCCTGCTCAAGTCAGTCTCGGTCGCCACCTACTACACCGAGCCCTTCCCCCAGTACATCGGCAAGAAGATCCCCGATGAGCTCTGGTTCTCGGCAACCGGAGGCTACCTGGTCATCGGGCACTTCCAGGACGAGAAAAAAGAAGATTACCTCCTTGTGGTGAACAGCCATGTCGGGCAGGAGCAGAAGGCCGAGTTGACCTTCAAGGCGCCCGTCACCGGGGTCCAGTGGATGGACAAGAAAACCGGAAAATGGAAGGCTGCGCCCGGCAAGCCCCTGGTCACGAACCTGTCGATCAAGGCCAGCGACGGTGAACTGCTGTGGATCCAGAAGAAAAAGACTCCCTGAGCCGCCCGACAGCCGCTTCTAATCCGGGAAGTAGTCCTGGATCGCGCGCACACCGTACTCCGATGTCTTGAGAGCGCGGATTCCGCTAACTGCTGCCCGGGCTGCCGCAATGGTCGTGATGCAGGGAATGTTCAGCGAGATGGTGTTCTCCCTGATCGATGCCTCATCGAGCTTCCCTCCCCGGCCGGTCGGCGTGTTGATGACCAGCTTGATCTTCTCCTCGCTCATATAGTCGAGGACATTGGGGTGCTCGCCTGTCTGGATTTTGGGGAGCTCGACAACACCTTCAAGCCCTGCCACATCGAGTGCTTTCTTGGTCCCGGGCGTTGCCAGGAGCTCAAAGCCGAGTTCCTGGAGATCCCTGGCGATCGTGGCGATATATTTCTTGTCCCGGTCCACAACGCTGAGGAAAACCATGCCCTCGAGCGGGAGATCCTGGTTGGCCGACATATGGGCCTTGGCGAAGCTCATCCCGAAGCTGTCGTCGATCCCCATCGCCTCCCCGGTAGATTTCATCTCCGGCCCGAGAATGATATCGGAGCCGGGGAAACGGTCGAACGGAAAGACCGACTTCTTGACCGCGATATGGCGAATCTGCACCTCGTGCTCGAAGCCGAGGTCCGAGAGCTTCCCCCCGACCATAACCTTGGCAGCGAGCTTGGCGAGGGGAACCCCGATTGTCTTGGAGACAAAGGGAATGGTTCGAGAAGCACGGGGGTTGACCTCGATGATGTAAACCTGGTCACCCTTGACCGCGTACTGGCAATTCATCAACCCGCGAACCTTGAGGGCCATGCCGAGCTTCCTCGTGATCTTGCGAATCTCCTGGAGGACCTGCTCACTGAGCGAATAGGGAGGAAGCGTACAGCTTGAATCACCCGAGTGAACACCGCACTCCTCGATATGCTCGAGGATTCCACCGATGACGACCTGCTCCCCATCACAGATAGAGTCCACATCCACCTCGATGGCTTCATCCAGGAACTTGTCCACCAGGATCGGGACCCCGGGGTTTACATCGAGAGCATAGCTCATGTACTTCTCAAGCTGCTCGTCATCCCAGACAATCTCCATCGCCCGGCCACCGAGCACGAAGGACGGCCTCACCAGCACCGGGTAGCCGATCTTGCTGGCGCATTCACGCGCATCCTCATAGGACAGCGCTATGCCGTTTGGAGGCTGGCAGAGATCGAGCTCCGTGAGGAAGTTCTGAAAAAGGTCACGATCCTCCGCCAGGGCAATCGCCTCCGGAGAGGTCCCGAAGATCGGCACGCCTGCCGCCTTGAGCCCCTTTGCCAGGTTGAGAGGAGTCTGCCCGCCAAGCTGGAGAATGACCCCGTCGGGACGCTCCCTGTCATAGATATTCAGAACGTTCTCGAGAGTGAGCGGCTCAAAGTAGAGCTTGTCAGAGGTGTCGTAATCAGTCGAGACGGTTTCAGGATTGGAATTGACCATGATCGTCTCCCAGCCGTCTTCCCGCAGGGAAAAGGCCGCGTGGACGCAGCAATAGTCAAACTCGATCCCCTGCCCGATCCTGTTGGGGCCGCTGCCAAGGATCATGGCCTTGCGTTTTTCGCTGACACGGCACTCGTCCTCGGACTCATAGGTTGAATAATAATAGGGCGTATAGGCCTCGAATTCCGCCGCGCAGGTATCCACCAGCTTGAAGGTGGCCTCCACCCCCGCCTCCTTGCGAACCTTGCGGACCTCCATCTCATCAGTATTCCAGCAGGTCGCCAGCTGGACATCGGAATAACCCAGCCGCTTTGCATCCCGGAGCGTATCGACTGTCGCCGCCTCGAGGCTCTCGCAGGCGGATATCCGTTCTTCGCTCTCTGAGAGTTCGAGAAGGTTGTCGAGGAACCATGGATCAATACCGGTAAGCTCGTTAATCTCCTCAACCCCGATGCCCCTCTTGATCCCCTCGTAGATCCGCATCAGGCGGCCCCCGTGGGGGGTCCTGATTGCCTCCTTGACCTCCTCGATGGAGAGCTCCTCGTCCCCCTTCCTGGAAGGAGCCATGCCGACGCCCGTGACCTTCTCTTCCATCGACCTGAGGGCCTTCTGCAGGGATTCCTTGAAGGTCCGTCCGATTGCCATGACCTCACCCACCGACTTCATCCTTGTCGTCAGGGTGGGGTCGGTCCCAGGGAACTTTACGAAGTCAAAGCGCGGGATCTTAACGACGCAATAATCAATCGACGGCTCGAAACAGGCCGGCGTTTTTTCAGTTATGTCATTGGAAATTTCATCCAGGGTGTAACCAACAGCGAGCTTCGTGGCGATCTTGGCGATTGGGAAGCCGGTCGCCTTCGAGGCCAGTGCAGAGCTGCGCGAAACCCGGGGATTCATCTCGATCACCACGAGCCTCCCGGTTTCCGGATGGGTGGCAAACTGGATGTTGGAGCCACCGGTTTCAACACCGATCTCACGGATGATGGTAATCGC
>JAYGDV010000495.1:0-2936 GCA_046582735.1 Planctomycetota bacterium | reverse complement strand
CCTCCCGGATCCGGCGGATCATGAGCGATACGGTTCTCTTCTCGGCGGCCGAAAACGCTGATGGCGGCGATCGCAACCTGTTCGTTGTAAAGGATACAAACGAGCACGCCCAGAGCGAGAAGTTGCATACGGCTGCGATTCCAAAAGCGATCTGCAAGGCTCTTGACCGCCTCGGTGGAAGAGAACGCGAGGTCGTCTCCATGCGCTTCGGCCTCCTTGGGGATAAGCCGCAGACGCTCGAGCAGATCGGCAACCGTATGAACCTCTCGAGAGAGCGAATTCGCCAGATCGAGAAGGAAGCCCTGGTAAATATGAAACAGATTCCGGGTCTGCAGGAGGTCTACGAAGATCTCGGCAAGGCCGCTTTCAACGGGTATACCTCGAATAATTAGGTTCGAATAACCAGGGCTGTACACCGCTGGGATCAAAGCCCCGGCAGCCGGGACCGCACAGGGTCCTGTCGGCTGCCGGGGCATTTTCTTTTCCCAGCCGCCCCGCTGTCTTATGCTCTTGGGCATGAGCGAGAACCTGTTGATCACTGCCGACTGGATCTTACCCATCAGCGGTGCCCCCCTGGAGGGGGGCGCAGTCGATGTTCGTGATGGGAGAATTCATGCGGTGGGAAGCGCAGCGGAGCTCCTGCCGGGTGCGCAAGAGAACCGCCGCATCGACCTCGGCAGGGCAGCTCTCCTGCCCGGACTGGTCAACACCCATGCCCACCTCGAATTGACCGCCCTGAGGGGGTTCCTCGAGGAGGATGATTTTTTCAGCTGGATCCGAAAGCTGACCGATACCAAGTACGGCAGGCTCGATGAGGAGGATCTGCTGTGTTCAGCACGATTGGGAGTCATCGAGGCCACCCGGGCGGGCATCACCACGATTGCTGATATTGCCGATGCGGGTGTATCCCTGGCTGCCCTGGTGGAGGGGGGGCTGCGGTCGGTTCTTTACCAGGAGGTGTTCGGCCCGGATCCGGACCAGGCCGAAGAAAGCCTCGGGGGACTGCAGGAAAAACTCGATTCACATCTGGCAGCCCGGGCGCAGCGGGTAACCATCGGCATTTCTCCCCACGCTCCCTATACGGTTTCAAGGCGTCTCTTTGAGATGCTGGCAGAATTCGCCCTGGCGGGGGGGTACCCGGTTTCGGTGCACGCATCTGAATCGGCGGCGGAAAGAGCTTTCGTTCGAAAAGCGGAAGGTCCTTTTGCCGATTACCTCAGGAGCCGGAACATCGAGGTGAAGCCCCTGGGCGACTCGACGATTCGGTTCCTGGAGGATACGGGCCTGCTGGCAACGGCTCCACTGCTGGCCCATTGCATTGACTGCAGCGAAGAGGATCTCCGTATCGTGGCAGGGTCGGGTTCGGCGATTGCCCATTGCCCAAAGTCTAACGCCAAGCTCGGCCATGGAACGGCGCCACTTGCAGCGATGCTCAGGGCGGGAGCCAGGGTCGGGCTGGGCAGCGATGGGGTGATCTGTAACAACACCTGTGACCTGCTGGAGGAGGCTCGTTTCGGTGCCCTGCTGCAGCGTGCGAGGGGCGAAGGAAACAGCCTTGCCGCAGGAGATTTTCTGCGGTTGGCCACCCTGGGAGGGGCCGAGGCACTGGGCCTCGATGAAGACATCGGCTCTGTTGAGAAAGGGAAGCTCGCTGACCTCTGCGCCGTCAACCTCGATGCGCCTCACCTCGAGCCGGTCCTTGACGTCGAAGCGGCGGTTCTCTGGTCCGCATCGGCGAGGGATGTCATCCTGACGGTGGTAGAGGGAGAGGTGCTCTACGATGGCAAGGAGCTGAGGCGGCTGGATCCGGCTTTCCTTCGGGAGCCGCTGGGGGCGATCCGGGAGAAGCTCAGCAAGCCTTGATCAGAGACCGGCTCCTGCCCGGGCCTGGAAGCGCAAAGCATCTTCTGCTTCAGTGCCGATAACCAGCGGCTCGAGCTGGGGAAAGTCGATCCCGTCTTCGGCGGCGGCAGGCCCCTTTTCAATGCCCGTTCCCGGGGTCCAGGCCAGGTTTACCTGCCGGAGCTTACGCTTGGCAGCCGAGAGGCTTTTCACCGCGTGGTGGAACATGGCCTTGAGCTTGGCTTTTTTCCTGAGTTTCTTCCAGCCATCTGTCTCGGCGAGCTGGCGGGAGAGGAAGACCTCGGTCCAGAAACAGTCGTTGCTGTCGGGGGTGAGACCCTGGTCGTAATCTTCTTTTGACTGCAGGCTGAAGAAGAACAACGCGATCATATCGGAGTCTTCGTCGTAGCGGGTCCCATCCAGGATGCTGAGAAGGAAGGTCAGTGGCCCTTTTGATCGATGGGCATGGGTGAGTCGGTAGCGGTCCTGATATTGAAGTATGAGTTCACTCATGGGTTCTTCGATAATTTTCCTGGGGGCGTTTTAACGTGTCTTTCGCAGTAAATCAATCAGGTGAAATTCTAATCGTCTTTAGCCCCGGGGTAAATGCCAAGGTCACTGCTTCTCGATTCTCTCCAACCCTCAAGATCCTCCTCGCTGACCTGTTCATGGTGCCAGAGGGCCCAGTTGAGGCAGGCGATGAGATCGTCGGCATCTTCGAGGCCGACCCCGATCCGCACCAGCCGGTCGATTCCGAGCCTGCTGAGCTCTTCAGGCGGAGTGAAATATTCCGAGACCGTGGCGTGGTGGTTGAGCTTGGTGGCAATTCCGTCGAAGCTCAAGGCGTAGCGCAGGATCACGCAGCTGGCCAGCACATCGCAGAAATGTTTCGTCTGCTCCTCATCGGCACCATCGACCCGGAAGCTGAGTAGCGAGCCCGGCAGCTTGTAGTGGGAAGAGATGACCTCGCCGTCGACATGGTCCTTGAGCGAAGGGTGAAACACCTCTGATACCCGCGGATGGGCGGCCAGCATTGCAGCAACCCGGGTTGCGCCTGCGCAGCGATTCTCATAGGCAGCCTCAGCCTCGGGCAG